>NZ_JAMYVA010000004.1:0-288473 GCF_040323505.1 Mesorhizobium sp. M0040 | reverse complement strand
ACCGTGCTCAAAGGCCGGACATATGGACGCAAGCGATCGAAAACGACGCAAAACAACCGTTGCAGGCAGGGCGCCGTCCACATATGGATCCTAGGGTCTGCGCCGCGTCGCTGCGCTCCTTGCTCCGCCCGTGGATGACGAAGTGATGGGCGGCGTTCCGCTAGACTTGCCGGCGTTATTCCGGTGACGCCCCGGCGATGCTCTGATCGTAGTCGACCAGCGACCCGGTCATGACGCCGGACTGCGGGCTGATCATATAGCTGATCAACCGGGCAAGCTGCGCCGGCTTCACCAATTGGCCCATCGGCTGCGCGGCTTCGGCCTTCTCCAACCAGTCCTCCGGCGCGTCGTGCCATTTCTTCTGAACGATCGCCTCGCCCTCGGTGTCCATCCAGCCGGGCAGCACCGCATTGCAGCGGATGCGATTGCCGCGATAGGCATTGGCGACATTCTTGGTGAGTGTCGCCAGCGCTCCCTTGCTCGACGAATAGGGCGCCAGGAACGACTGGCCGCAATGCGCCGACATCGACAGCACGTTGACGATCGAGCCCGGTGCCTGGCGCGCCAGCAAATGCGCCACCACGCTCTGCATCAGGAAAAACGGGCCGCGCACATTGGTCTGGAATATCTGGTCGAAGAGATCCTCGGAGGTCTCGACCAGCGAGCCGCGAGCCGAGGTGGCAGCGGCGTTGACCAGCGCGTTGACGGTACCAAAATGGCCAATCGCCGTTTCGACCGCACGCTTGCAGTCGGCCACTTTTGAGACGTCGGCGCTGATGAAGATGGCATCGACGCCTGCCCCCTTGAGGATGGCGACAGCCTTGTCGCCCTTCTCCTGCGAGCGGCCGATCAGCGCCAGCGCCCGGCAGCCCTCATCGGCCAGCGCTTCGGCGACGGCAAAGCCGATGCCTTGTGCGCCGCCGGTGACGATGGCGCGTGTTTCGGAATTGCGACCGGCTGAACCGTTCATCGCCTTGCTCCTGTGCTTGATAGTCAGATTGTTTTGTCGAGGCGGACGGTCTTGCCTTCCTTGGCCGATTTCAGCGCCGCATCCGCCAGCCTGAGCGCCACCAGCCCGTCCTTGCCGCTCGGCGTCGCCTTCTTGCCTGACGTCGCTGCCGCGATGAAGGCAGCGATCTCGTTGGCATAAGCGTCGAGATAACGGGTCATGAAGAAATCGTGCAGCGGCGGCCGCGTATAGCCTTTCTCATTGGCCAGTTCGATCGACACCGGCCGCTGGTTCTCGGCCGCAATCATGCCTTTCGAGCCATGCACCTCGATGCGCTGGTCGTAGCCGTAGGTGGCGCGGCGTGAGTTGGAGATAACGCATTGCTTGCCGGAGGCAGTTTCGAGGATGACGCTGACGCTGTCGAAGTCGCCGGCCTCGCCGATCTTCTTGTCGACCAGCACCGAAGCATGCGCGCTGACCGCCACCGGCTCCTCGCCGAGCAGGAAGCGCGCCATGTCGAAATCATGAATGGTCATGTCGCGGAAGATGCCGCCCGAGCGGCCGATATAGTCGAGCGGCGGCGGGCCGGGATCGCGCGAGGTGATTGTCACCATTTCGACAGTGCCGATAGCGCCGTCGTCGATCGCCTTGCGCACGGCGGCAAAATGCGGATCGAAGCGGCGGTTGAAGCCGACCATCAGGGTGGCGCCGGTCTTGTCGACGACGGCCAGGCAACGTTCCACCCGGGCGGCGTCGAGGTCGATCGGCTTTTCGCAGAAAATCGCTTTACCCGCTTTGGCGAAGCGTTCGATCAGATCGGCATGAGTGTCGGTCGGCGTGCAGATGACGACCGCGTCGATATCGCCGGCCTTCTCGATGGCATCGATGCTGCGCACTTCGGCGTCATAGGCAGAGGCCAGATCGGTCGCCGCCTTCTCGAAGGCGTCGGCAACCGCAACCAGCCTGGCCTGCGGATTGGAACCAACGGCGCGAGCATGGACCTTGCCGATACGGCCGGCACCGAGAAGAGCAAAGCGAAGAGGCATGAAGAATTTTCCTTTGAGGATGGTTCGGAAGGGAGGGCGTGTCAGCGCCTGTGGCTCGGCGTTGGCCGTTACGCCGCAAGTTCTGCCTGCCCGGTCTTGGCACCGGTGATGTAGGAGACGATATCGTTGCCGTCGGTGTCTTGCTTGCGCAAATTGGCGACGATGCGGCCGCGCCGGAAAACGACAATGCGGTCGACCAGGTCGAACACCTGGCGCATGTTGTGAGAGATCAGGATCAGCGGTTCGCCATTCTCCTTCAGCGTGCGGATGATGTTTTCGACCTGCATCGTCTCCTGCACGCCGAGTGCCGCCGTCGGCTCATCCATGATGATGAGCTTGGAAGCAAAGGTCGCGGTTCTGGCAATCGCCACGCACTGGCGCTGGCCGCCCGACATGTGGCGGATAGTATTGGAAAGATTGGGGATCTTGACCGCTGTCCGGACCAAGGCTGCCTCGGTCGCCTTGCGCATGAACTTGCGATCGAGGATCGAGAAGGGCCCGAGATTGAAAAGCACCCGCTCGCGGCCGAGGAACAGGTTCGACGGGACGTCGAGGTCGTCGGCGAGCGCCAGGTTCTGGAACACCGTCTCGATGCCCGCCTCGCGGGCTTCGATCGGGCCGGCAAAATTCACTTCCTTGCCGTCGAACCACATCCTGCCGCTGGTGCGCTGCTCGACGCCGGTGATCTGGCGTACGAAGGTCGATTTGCCAGCGCCGTTGTCGCCCATGATGGCGACGTGCTCGCCCTTGCGCAGCTCGAAGTTGGCACCCTCCAGCGCATGGACGCCGCCATAATACTTGGTCAGGTTTTCGGTCTTCAGGACGATGTCCGACATGATCAAGCCCTCATCGCCCGCAGGCGTTGGCGCCACTGGTCGAGTACGACTGCGCCGACGATGATCACGCCTTTGACCATCTCCTGATAATAGGCGTCGAGGCGCAGAAAGGTGAAGCCGGAGATGATGACGCCGAAGATCAGCGAGCCGATCACCGTCCCGATAATCGAACCGCGGCCGCCCGACAGCGAGACGCCGCCGATAACCGCCATGGCGATCGCGTCGAGCTCGTACATTACACCCATGCCGGCCTGGGCGGTGAGATTCTTGGAGCTCAGCACCACGGCGGCGAGCGCGGCGAGGACGCCGGCAATGACGTAGACGAGGATCTTGTGGTTGGCGATGTTGATGCCGGACATGCGCGCGGCGTCCTCATTGGAGCCGATTGCATAGCAGTGCTTGCCATATTTGGTGTAACTCAGGATCAGCTGGAACAGCACTGCGAGCGATATGAAAATGATGACCGGCATCAGCCCCTTGCCGATGGCGGCGAAACTCTCGGTCGGAAACGAGATCGGCTGCCCCTTTGACCACCATTTGGCGATGCCGCGTGCGGTGACCATCATGCCGAGCGTGGCGATGAACGGCGGGATGCGCGTGTAGGCGATCAAAGCGCCGTTGACTAGGCCGGCCAGCAGTCCGCAGCCGATCGCGACCAGCACCGGCACGATCACCGGCAGGTCGGTCCAGCCCTGGGCGATGAACATCGCCTTGGGGTTCGGGTTGCCGTTGACCGTCGCCACCTGGGCGAAGCTCATGGCGATCATTGCCGTGGCGCCGACGATCGAACCTGAGGACAGGTCGATGCCGCCGGTAATGATCACCTGCGTCACGCCGATGGCAATAATGCCGACGATCGACACCTGCAGGATGATGATCTGCAGGCGCGCTTCGTTGAAGATCGCATCGATATTGTCGCGGGTGTTGAACAGGAAGCTGTCGCCCAGGAAAACCCGGCCGATCAGCTCGAAAGCGCCGACCAGGATGACGAGCGCCAGGAAGACGTTGAATTCGGCCGGCCATGCGCGCCGCTTCGCATCATAGCTGAGCCCGCCGACGCCGTGAGATGTCTGTGCCAATCGTGCTTCCTCCGTCAGCCACGGTCTCCACTCGGCGCTGTTCAGGCCGAGAGGGAAAAAGCGGAGCGGCGCTGTCTTACTTCGGCGCGCCGCTCCGTATCGGACAGGTCCGCCTCAGTTCTTCTTCAGGAACTTGTCGATATTTGCCGGCGTGACCAGCTGGAACGGGATGTAGACCTTGTGCTCGACCTTCTCGCCCTTCGCCACCTTGAGCGCCGCGTCAAGCGCGCCGGCACCCTGGCCGGCCGCGTCCTGGAACACCGTCGCATCGAGGTCGCCCGCCTGCATCGCGGCAAGCGCATCCTGGGTAGCGTCGACCCCGCCGACGACAACCGACTTCATGTCGATGTTGGCGGCCTTCATCGCCTGGATGGCGCCGATGGCGCTTTCGTCATTATTGGCGATGACGCCGTCGAACGGTTTGCCGGTCGACAGCCAGTTGGTCATCAGGTTCTGCGCTTCTTCGCGCTTCCAGTTCGACGTCTGCTTGTCGATGATCTTGATGAAGCTGCACTCCGGCGTGGCGATCACGTCGTCAATGTCCTTGGTGCGCTGCACCGCTGCCTGGTTCGACAACTCGCCCATGATCACATAGACGTTGGCTTCAGTCTTGCCGGCCTCCTTGAACAGGCGGCAGACCTCCTTGGTCTCGAGCGTGCCGGAATCGGCTTCGTTCGAGGCGACGAAGGCCTGGTTTTCGGGCAGCGTGTCGACGTTGACCGGCTCGCGATTGACATAGACCAGTGGAATCTTGGCAGCGGCGGCTGCGTCCGACATCGCCTGAGTCGCCGAGGTGTCGACCGGGTTGACGATGATGGCGTCGACGCCTGAGGCGGCGAAGTTCTTGATCTGGTCGAGTTGCTTGGCGACGTCGTTCTGCGCATCCTCCACCTGCAGCTCGACGCCGTCCATGCCCTTGGCCTGTTCAATCATGCCGTTGCGCAGCACGGTGAGAAAATTGTCGTCGAACAACGCCATCGACACGCCGATCTTGGCAGCAAAGGCGGACGAACTCATCAGCGCCGCGAACGCGACGCCCAAAAGCAGTTTTTTCATTTTATTTCTCCTCCACATTGGTGTCCGGCTGCACCGATCTACCCGGAATCCCCGATCTCGCAGGGAATTCTCTCCCGATTGCCATTTTTGGTTCCGGAGGCATTTTGCCTGAAACAGATCTTCCGGAACGAAAGAACCAAAATTCTCAGTTGGTGAAATATTTATTCCATTTCGCTTGGGCGTCAAGCGAGATTTCGCCATGAGGAATGGATTTTCGGCATTTCGAGCGCTTTTAGACGGACGCTAACGCAAGCCAGGCCTGAAAGCGTTCTGATAGATTACATCATGTCTGCCGCCGATGACCGCGACGTCAGATGTTTTCCGGCAGATAAATGTCGAAGGGCAGAAAGGTCTGGCCCGGCGCATTCGCAGCGCCGGTCTCGATGGCATGCGCCATCAGCCCGACAAGCTCGCGGCAAAGCGCCGCCAGTGGCGTCGAGATCACCATGGTCAGGAAATTATCTGCCAGCGCCGCGCGGGAGTCGGGCGTGATCTCGTTGCAGACGACCGCCGGCATCTCAGCCGGCTTTGCCTCCCTCAGCGCCGAGATCGCGCCTTCCATGCCGCCACCGGCGACATAGCAACCGGCGAGATCAGGGTGGCGGGCCAGAAGCTCGATCATTGCATCATGCGTGATCTGGTTCGCTTCCAGATTGACCAACGTCTCGAGGAGAGTGAATTCCGGCGCCTGCTCGCGAAAGAAGGAGCGAAAACCGATCTCGCGAAGCTCATGGCCGTGGAAGCGATGGCTGCCGACGAAGAGGGCAACCTTGCCAGGTCTCTTCGCGGCCTTCGAGATCATCCAGGCAGCGGTGCGGCCGACCTTGCGATTGTCCAGGCCAACATAGCCCTCGCGAATACCGGACGCAAAGTCGGAAAGCAGGGAGAACACCGGTACGCCATTGGCTTTGAGAGCCTCGACGGCGACCGTCAGCGTCGGGTGATCAGGCCCGACCAGGGCGACGGCCCTGGATTTGGCGGCCAGCTTGCGCATCCGCTCGACGATCTCGTCCGGCGCCAGCGAAGCGGCGAAGTCGATGGTGGCAACGCCGCGAAAGCGCGGCGACTGCGATACCGCCAGTTCAAGCTCGCGGGCAAATTCACTGTAGAAGACGTCCTCCCGTCTCAACAGCAGGAACCCGAGCCGGTATTCGGGCAATTCATGGCGCATCCGCTGCTTGATCAATCCGGCTGCGTGATAGCCGATGCTGGTCGCGGCCTCATAGACGCGGCGCGCGGTTTCCTCGCGCACCGGCAAGCGGTTGTTCAGCACCCGGTCGACGGTGGCAACGCTGACCCCCGAAATGCGCGCCAGGTCGGTGATCGTCGGCCGTTTCGCCATCGCTGCCTCATTCCACTGTTTGGCCCTTTTACACCATCCTGATGGAAAATGATAGAAACTATCTTTGTGATATTGAGCCTATCAGGGCTCGGCGTTATTTTGAACGCTGACCGAATATGATCGAGGCCTCCGCTATGGTGGATATTGGACTCCGAACCGGGAATACGAGCTCCGCAGCGGCGTCCCGACGCGACTATAGCCTGATCGGCCGCGACGCGAAGCTTGCCGTCGAGAGCGGGCTGGCGGCGGCCGAGTGGTATCACACCGACGTGCCGCGCAAGCAGATGAAGGAGCTGATGCAGCGCTCCGACGGCCCGGCGATCCGCGATACCATCGTCTGGCTCGGCGCCATGATCCTCAGCGGCGCCGGCGCCGCCTGGTTCTGGGGCAGCTGGTGGTGCGTGCCGTTCTTCTTCGTCTACGGCGTCCTCTACGGTTCCTCCACCGATTCACGCTGGCACGAATGCGGCCACGGCACCGCTTTCAGGACGCAGTGGATGAACGACGTGGTCTATCAGGTCGCCTGCTTCATGATCATGCGCAACCCGGTGACCTGGCGCTGGAGCCACACGCGTCATCATACCGATACCATCATCGTCGGCCGCGATCCGGAGATCTCGGTGATGCGTCCGCCCGATCTGCTGCGCGTGGTGCTCAACTTCGTCGGCATTCTCGACGCCTGGCATGCGATGAGCGACATGCTGCGCAATGCAGCCGGTATCGTCAGTCCGGCCGAAAGAACCTTCATTCCCGACCAGGAGCAGCCGAAGGCAATTCGCATTGCCCGCATCTGGACGACAATCTATGCCGCGACCATTGCGCTGGCGCTCTATACCGGCTCGTTCCTGCCGCTGATGCTGGTCGGTCTGCCCAGGCTTTACGGTGCCTGGCACCATGTCATGGTCGGCCTGCTGCAGCATGGCGGCCTGGCTGAAAACGTCACCGATCACCGGCTCAACAGCCGCACCGTCTACATGAACCCGATAAGCCGCTTCATCTACTGGAACATGAACTACCATGTCGAGCATCACATGTTTCCCATGGTGCCCTATCACGCGCTGCCCAGGCTGCACGAACTGATCAAGCACGATCTGCCGGCGCCGACATCGTCCATCCTGGCCGGCTACCGCGAGATGATACCGGCTTTCCTGCGCCAGCTGCGCAATGAGGATTATTTCATCAAGCGCGAACTGCCGCCGACGGCGAGGCCCTATCGCGAGGATTTCCACAGCGATAACGCTGCTGTTGCGGTGGCTGCCGAATGACAAGCCCATGCCAAGGCACCAAACATCGAGGGACCCGTAAATGAGCGACTGGGTCGAGGCCTGTGACGCCGAGGACATCGACGAAGAGGACGTGATGCGCTTCGACCATGGCGGCCGCACCTTTGCCATCTATCGCAGCCCCGACGACGGGTATTTCGCCACCGACGGGCTTTGCACGCATGAGAAGGTGCATCTGGCCGACGGGCTGGTCATGGACGATATCATCGAATGCCCGAAGCATAATGGCCGCTTCAACTACAAGACAGGGGCTGCCAGGGGCGCGCCGGTCTGCGTCGATCTCAGGACCTATCCGGTCAAGGTCGACGCCGGCAAAGTCCTTGTCCGGATCGGTTGATGATGACGAAGGATATGGTCATCATTGGCGCCGGCGAATGCGGCGGGCGCGCCGCCCTTGCGTTGCGCGAGCTCGGCTTTAATGGACCGGTGACGCTGGTCGGCGACGAGCCGCATCTGCCCTATGAGCGCCCGCCGCTGTCGAAAGACGCGATGGTTGCCGACGCGCCCCTGCTCAAAGCAATCGCCACCGATGCGATCCTGGCCGAAAGATCGATCAGGCATATCCATTCGGTTCAGGCGGTGGCGATCGACCGCGCGGCGCATGTCGTGCGCCTCTCGGACGGTTCCGTCCTGGCCTACGACAAGCTCCTGCTGGCGACCGGTTCGGTGCCGCGCAAGCTGCCGATGCCGGGCCTTGGCGGGCGCTGCGTCTACCTCCGGACCTTCAACGACGCGCTGGCCATTCGCGCCCATCTCAGCGCCGGAAATCGCATCGCCATCATTGGCGGCGGCTTCATCGGGCTTGAGCTTGCCGCGGCGGCACGCAGACTGGGTGCGGCGGTCACAGTTATCGAGGCGCAGCCGCGCATCTTGATGCGCGGCGTGCCGGCCGAGATCGCGCAAATCATCCATCAGGCGCATGAAGCCGAAGGCGTGAAAATCCTGTGCGGCGAGGGCATCGCCGCCATTGCCGATGATGGCGCCGAAGTGCGCATCGCGCTCGCCGGTGGACACGACATTGTCGCCGATCTTGCCGTGATCGGCATCGGCGCCGTGCCGGTGACCGGACTTGCCGCGGAGGCGGGGCTGACCGTCGACAATGGTGTCGCAGTCGACGCCGAGCTTCGCACCAGCGACCGGGATATCTTTGCCGCCGGCGATTGCTGTTCGTTTCCGCTCGCCATCTATGGCGGCCGGCGCGTGCGGCTCGAAGCTTGGCGCAATGCACAGGAGCAGGGCGCGCTTGCCGCAAGGAATATGCTTGGCGCCGGCGAGTCCCATGCGGCGGTGCCGTGGTTCTGGTCGGATCAGTACGGCCTGACCTTGCAGATCGCCGGCCTGTCGGACGAAGGCCGCAGCATCGTGCGCCGCGACCTCGGCGACGGCGCCTTCATTCTGTTCCACCTCGCCGAGGACGGCAGGCTGGTTGCGGCAAGCGGCATCGGCCCCGGCAACGCGGTCGCCCGCGACATAAGGCTGGCCGAGATGCTGATTGCAAAGCAGGCAAGGCCGGCGCCGGAATCGCTAGTCTCGCAGGCGGTCAAATTAAAATCGCTGCTGGCGGCTTGATCCGCCGCGTGGATAATAGGCCGAACGCGTTCGGCTAAAACAGCGCTTTCAGCTCCGGCAGCTTGTCGTTGACCAGCCAGCCATAGTAATTTTCCTCGGGCAGCTTTTCCGGTTCGCCCGCAGCGCGGCGCTTGTCGTTCTCGGCTTTCAGCGCATAGGCGCGCTGTTCGGGATTGCCGACATTGTAGAGCGTCGACGTGATGCCGGGATTGCCTGAGATGTCGAAGCCGGCAATGCTTTTATAGGCGTCGATCGACTTCCTTATCGTCGCCGCGACATAAGGCAGTGTCAGGTCAGGGTCCATGATCGTCTTGTAGACCGCATTGGGGTCGCCGACGTCGAGTTCCGGCAGGCCGGAAACCTTGTGCACGAGGTCGCTCATCTGCAGTGCCGTCAGCGGATTGAGCTGGCCAATGCCAAAAGTCTGGCCGGCATAATAAGGCTGGAAGAAAGTGGCGCCGAAGCGGTCGTTGGGAAAGCTCTCGCCGTTGACGGTTTTGCCGCGGAACAACCGGTTCCACACCTGTTCGCGGCACTCCCACAGATCGTAGCTGTCGGACTTCCCTGCGCATTTCGCAAATTGCGGCCGTTGCACGAAATCGGTGATGTCCTCGCCATCATAGGCAAAGGAGAGCTTGCTCGACAGATACGAGATCGCCTTGACGTAATAGGTCTGCAGCCGGTCATAGGCATCGACATTATAGGTATGCTCGCCGACGATGGCTCCAACGATATGCATTGGGTCGATGTCATAGGCCGCGGCTGCCTGCTTGATCTTACCGCGCAGCTCGGCATCGTTCTGGAGCAGCGCAAAGACTTTGCGGTATTTCGCCTGGAAGGTGGTGTTGGTCGCCTGGGTGCGCCGGCTCGAAGCGCCCGGTATGTCGGGCTGCTCGGTGTTGCGGTTGCCCGGCGGCACCATCGTTGCCGCTTGCGCGGCGAACATGGCTGCCGCCAGCGTCAGCCCCAAAATGACGAGGATCAGTTTTTTCATGCGCCGCCGCCCAAATAGTCGCCGGCAAACTAGGTAATGCTCCACCGGGAGTCGAGAGACGCCTGCACCCGACGGGACGAAAGCTTGCCGGATGCTTCCATTTGGCCACACATCGGGAATGCTGGGCCAAATTGGGGAGGCCGGGAGCAATTCCCCGACCCTCTTCGAGAATGAAGCGTCTCCTACAGGATGAAACGCGACAAGTCTGTGTTTCTGGAGAGGTCGCCGACATGCTTCTCGACATAGGCGGCATCGATGGTCACCGAGGTGCCGTTGCGGTCCGGCGCGTCATAGGAGATATCGTCCAGCACCCGTTCCATCACCGTCTGCAGCCGCCTGGCGCCAATATTCTCGACGCTGGCGTTGAGGTCCACGGCGATGCCGGCCAACGAATCGATGGCGTCGTCGGTGAAGACCAGATCGACGCCTTCGGTCTTCATCAGCGCGATATACTGCTTGATCAGGCTGGCTTCGGTCTCGGTGAGGATGCGGACGAAATCGCCCTTCTCCAGCGCCCGCAGCTCGACGCGGATCGGCAGGCGGCCCTGCAATTCCGGCAGCAGATCGGAGGGCTTGGCGACGTGGAACGCACCCGAGGCGATGAACAGGATGTGGTCGGTCTTCACCGGTCCGTATTTAGTCGCAACCGTGGTGCCTTCGACCAGCGGCAGCAGGTCGCGCTGCACACCTTCACGCGAAACACCGGCACCAATGCCGCCTTCGCGCGAGGCGATCTTGTCGATCTCGTCAAGGAAGACAATGCCGTCATTCTCGGTCGATTCGAGTGCCCTGCGCACCACTTCGTCCTGATCGAGCAGCTTGTCGGACTCGTCGCTGATCAATAGCCCGTAGGACTCCTTGACGGTCGTCTTGCGCAACTTGGTCTTCTTGCCGCCCATCGCCTTCGACAGCATATCGTTGATGTTGAGCACGCCGATATTGGCGCCCGGCATGCCGGGGATCTCGAAGCCGGGCATGCCGCCATTGCCGGTATCGGCCACTTCGATCTCAATCTCCTTGTCGTCGAGCTCGCCGTCGCGCAGCTTCTTGCGGAAACTGTCACGGGTGGCCGGGCTCGCCGTCTTGCCGACGAGCGCTTCGAGCACCCGTTCCTCGGCGTTGATGTGGGCACGCGCCTTGACGTCCTCGCGCATCTTCTCGCGAACCAGCCCGATGGCGATCTCGACCAGGTCGCGGATGATCTGCTCGACATCGCGGCCGACATAACCGACCTCGGTGAACTTGGTGGCTTCGACCTTAACGAAAGGCGCACCGGCAAGGCGTGCCAGGCGGCGCGAAATCTCGGTCTTGCCGACGCCGGTCGGGCCGATCATCAGGATATTCTTCGGCATCACCTCTTCGCGCATCTGGCCCTCGAGCTGCTGGCGGCGCCAGCGGTTGCGCAAGGCAATCGCCACGGCACGCTTGGCGTCTTTCTGGCCGATGATGAAGCGGTCGAGTTCCGAAACGATTTCGCGAGGAGAGAAGGTGCTCATGTCAGTAAATTCCACTTTGCCACTGCCGAATGGACTCGAACGGATGCAGCAGCATGATCACGTTGAGTGTCAGATTGTCCCGGATGAGATAGCCGACACCGAATTCGAAGATGAGGGCGAGGGTTACGACCACCCATATAGGAAGCCTTCGCGCCATGACAAACCCCAGCACCATGGCCAGCGTGTCCGACACCGAATTGATGATGCTGTCGCCATAATAGTCGAGCGAGATCGTGCCGGCGCGATAGCGATCGATGATGAAAGGGCTGTTCTCGAGCAGCTCCCAGCCGCCCTCTATAACCACCGCAAAGGCCAGCCTGAGCCCGATCGGCGAGCGCGGGAAAAGGAACCACGCCAGCGCATAGAACAGGAATCCGTGAATGATGTGCGAGAAGCTGTACCAGTCGGAAATATGCTGGGAATTCTCCGAGCTTTGCACGATGCCGTGCCACAGCTTGACATAGCCGCAGGTACAGATCGGCGTCCGCCCCATGCCGTAAAGGACCCCGGCCTGGAAGATGACCAGGCCGAGAACCAGCAGAAGCCCCATTCGCCAACTGTCGTAGTAGGCCGAGACGGTTTTGTCGCTGGATACGCTCATGCTGCTATTGCCCCTCTTCTGCGTCACCCTGTCCGGCATCACCCTCTGGGGCATCAATCGCCATCAGCACGGCATCGCCATATTCCGACTTCCTGCGATCGATAGCCGTGAAACCGGCCTTTTCATAGGCACGGATAGCCCGTGCATTGGCGGGGTCCGGGTCGATGATGGCGCGCGGGGTACCTTCCTCGAAAAGCTGCTCGACGAACTGCCGGACGATCGCCGAGCCGTGGCCGACCCCGACAAGCTCCGGCACGCCGATCGACAGATCGATGCCGAGCGTGCCGAACGGCTGGTCGCTATAGGGATGGCCGTCCTCCAGATGCGGATCGTAGCTCTGCAAATAGCCGATGGGCTTTCCGTCGAGCTCGATAATCAGCGGCTCGACCGAAATGCTGTCGATGTGCTCGCGGATCTCCGCGATCTCGGTCTCTGGGTCGTTCCACCATTCGGCGACATGCGGCTCGGCAAGCCAGCCGGCGATCATCGGCAGGTCCCTCTGGGTCACCGGCCGAAAACCATAGCGGAGGCTCCGCTCAGGCGGCATCGAGGGTTTCGACGACGAAGTTGTTGTTGGTGTAGACGCAAATGTCTGACGCGATCTGCATCGCCTTGCGGGCGATCTCCTCTGCGCCCTTGTCGCTGTCCACCAGCGCGCGTGCCGCTGCCAGCGCGTAATTGCCGCCCGAGCCGATGGCCATGACGCCAAATTCGGGCTCCAGCACGTCGCCGGTGCCGGTCAGCGCCAGCGACACCGACTTGTCGGCCACCAGCATCATCGCTTCCAGCCGCCGCAAATAGCGGTCGGTGCGCCAGTCCTTGGCGAGCTCGACGCAGGCACGTGTCAGCTGGTCGGGATATTGTTCGAGCTTGGCTTCGAGTCGCTCAAGCAGCGTGAAAGCATCGGCGGTGGCGCCGGCGAAACCGGCGATGACGTTGCCGCTTTTGCCGATGCGGCGCACCTTCTTGGCGTTGCCCTTCATGATGGTCTGGCCGAGGCTGACCTGGCCGTCGCCGGCGATCACCACCTTGCCGCCCTTGCGCACGGTCAGGATGGTCGTGGCATGCATGGTCAGTTCATTCGACATTTTCTGCTCCGATAAGCACCGATCCCATCGAGGCGATCGGCGCGTTACGAGTGATTTGATCGGCCATATGTATGCATAGGCCGGACGATTGCAAACCGGCCATCCGCCGGGCCGGACTGTGCTCCGCAGCGGTAACTGGCAATCGCCGGATCATGCTGCTAGAAGGCTTTCGTTTTCAGGCATGTGAACGCCTGAATCGTGCAAAATCTGAGACAAGGATGAGGTCATGGCGCCCCGTTCCGCCGAGATAAGCCGCAAGACCAGGGAAACCGACATCGCCGTGTCGGTTCAGGTCGACGGCTCGGGCAAATCCGACGTTTCGACGGGCGTCGGCTTCTTCGACCATATGCTGGACCAGTTGTCGCGCCATTCGCTGATCGACATGACCGTGAAGGCCAAGGGCGACCTGCACATAGACGACCACCACACGGTCGAGGATACGGGCATTGCGCTCGGCCAGGCGCTGGCCAAGGCATTGGGCGAGCGGCGCGGCATCATGCGCTACGCCTCGATCGATCTCGCCATGGACGAGACACTGACGCGGGCGGCAATCGATGTCTCCGGCCGGCCTTTTCTGGTCTGGAATGTTTCATTCTCGTCGCCGAAGATCGGTACGTTCGACACCGAGCTGGTGCGCGAATTCTTCCACGCGCTGGCGCAGAATGCCGGCATCACGCTTCATGTCACCAATCATTACGGCGCCAACAACCACCACGTCGCCGAGACCTGCTTCAAGGCCGTGGCGCGTGCGCTGCGTTCGGCGCTTGAGCGCGACCCGCGCCAGCCGGACGCGGTTCCCTCCACCAAGGGATCCCTGAAAGGATAGCGTCATGGCCATCTATGTCGTGATGGAGCCGCCAGGCCGCAGCGAAAGCGTGGACACTACTTTTATCCGTGACGGCTTTGCCTGGCTCGGCTTCTTGGTGCCGCCGCTGTGGCTGGCCTGGCACCGGCTCTGGGTCGAGGCGGCATTGGCGTTTGTCGCCATGGGCCTGCTCTCGATGCTGGGCGAAAGGCTGGACCTGGAAACAGCCGGCTCGCTTTTATCCCTGCTTGTCATGCTCTTTGTCGGACTGGAAGGGCAGGCCTTGCGGATCGCAGCCCTGCGCCGTCGCGGCTGGCATGAATGGGGCGTGGTCGAGGCCGACAGGCTCGACGACGCAGACGTCCGCTATGCATTGGAAGCCAATGCTCAATCGGCTGAACAACCGACGGTGCAACGCATCGTCCCAGACGCAGCACATGCCCGGTCGGCGCAGATGGGCCTGGCGCTGGGGCTGAACCATATTCCGGGAAAGCCCTGAGATGAGGGTGGCGATCATCGATTACGGGTCGGGCAATCTGCGCTCGGCCACCAAGGCCTTCGAGCGTGCCGCGCATGAAGCCGGCATTGCCGCCGCGATCGAACTCACCGCAGATGCCGAGCGGGTCAGGACCGCCGACCGCATCGTCCTGCCCGGCGTCGGTGCCTATGCCGATTGCGCCGCTGGACTGCGTGCGGTCGCCGGCATGTGGGAAGCGGTCGAGGAGGTGGCGATCGCCAAGGCTCGGCCGTTCCTCGGCATCTGCGTCGGCATGCAGCTGATGTCGGAGCGAGGCCTGGAAAAGACCGTCACAAAGGGCTTTGGCTGGGTCGCCGGCGACGTCAAGGAAATCACGCCGGCCGATCCGACACTGAAGATCCCGCAGATCGGCTGGAACACGATTGACCTGAAGCGCAAGCATCCGCTGTTTTCCGGCATTGCGACGGGTGGCAAGGGACTGCACGCCTATTTCGTCCACTCCTACCATCTCGATGCACGGAAGGAGGATGAGGTGCTGGCGGTTGCCGACTATGGCGGCCCGATAACGGCCGCTGTCGCCCGCGACAACCTAGCCGGAACGCAATTCCACCCCGAGAAGAGCCAGGCGCTGGGCCTGGCGCTGATCACCAATTTCCTAGGCTGGAGGCCCTGAACCATGAGCAAGAAGGGCTATTGGATGGCAATGGTCGATGTCCACGATCCCGAGATCTATAAGCAGTACATCGAGGCCAATGCCGCGGCTTTCGCGAAATACGGCGCGAAGTTCCCGGTGCGCGCCGGGCGGTACACCAGCCCGGAAGGACCGGCAGGCAATCGCCACGTGCTGGTGGAATTCGAATCCTATGAAAAGGCGCTGGAATGCTACGGCTCGCCTGAATACCAGGACGTCTTGAAGTACAGGCTCGCCGGCTCGACCGGCCACTTTGTCATCGTCGAAGGCGCCTGAAGGTGTTTCTGTTTCCGGCGATAGACCTCAAGGACGGCAAATGCGTGCGCCTCAGGCATGGCGACATGGCGACCGCAACCATCTACAATGACGATCCCGCCGCTCAGGCGCGCGCCTTCGAAGAGCAGGGCTTCGAATGGTTGCACGTCGTCGACCTCAACGGCGCCTTCAAGGGCCAGAGCGTCAACAGCGCCGCGGTCGGCGCTATCCTGAAGGCGACGAGCAATCCGGTGCAGCTCGGCGGCGGCATCCGCACCCTGGCGCAGATCGAGGACTGGCTCGACCGTGGGCTGGCCCGCGTCATTCTTGGCACCGTGGCGGTGCGCGATCCGGATCTGGTCAGGCAGGCCTGCAAGGCATTCCCGGGCAAGATCGCCGTCGGCATCGACGCCAAGGGCGGCAAGGTCGCGGTCGAAGGCTGGGCTGAAGCCTCGAGCCTCGGCGTCATTGAACTGGCGAGGAAATTCGAGGGTGCCGGCGTCGCCGCCATCATCTACACCGATATCGACCGCGACGGTGTGCTGACCGGCATCAACTGGGACGCCACCATCGATCTCGCCGACGCGGTGTCGATCCCGGTTATCGCCTCGGGCGGGCTCGCCTCGATCGCCGACATCGTGCGCATGACCATGCCCGATGCCCGCAAGCTCGAAGGCGCGATCTCCGGACGCGCCCTCTACGACGGCCGCATCGATCCGGCCGAGGCATTGGCGATCCTGCGTGGCAAACCGATGGCAGGGGTGTGAAACGTGAAGGTCTCGATTATCGTTGCTCCCTACGACAGCGGGCACTATCACGAAGGGTGCGGCCAGGGGCCGGACGCCATCATCGGCGGTGGGCTGGTCGAAGCCCTGACCGTGGCTGGCCATGACGTCGCCGTCGAAGATATCGGCAAGGTCGGAGACGAGCAGGGGCGCGAAATTGCAACCGGCTTCGCCGTCTGCAACGCCGTCGCGACCAAGGTTAACCTCGCCCGCGATGGAGGACGCTCCCCCATTATCCTTGCTGGAAATTGCCTGACCGCCGCCGGTGCGGTCGCCGGTGAAGTTGCGGATTCGATCATCTGGATCGACCAGCATGGCGATCTCAACACGCCGGAGACGTCCTCCTACGGCTTTCTCGACGGCATGGCGCTGGCGGCGACGCTCGGGCTCTGCTGGCATCCGATGGCGGCAGCAATTCCGGGGTTCCGGCCGATAGACCCGGCGCGCTGCATGCTGGTCGATGCCCGCGACCTCGATCCCGACGAAAAGCGACTGCTGGAAACTTTGCCGATCGTGCGCACCGAATGTGCCGGTGCAATCGATATGATCGGAAAGCTCACGGCGACAGGGACTGTGCGGGCGCATCTGCATCTCGACCTGGATGTCCTCGATCCGGATGTGTTGCAGGTGAACCGCTACGCGCACCCGGGCGGCCCGAGTCCGGAACAGCTACGGCAGCTTGCCTGCGGACTGGCCAGGTCAATCCCAGTCGTCGGCGTGACGCTCTCGGCCTACGACCCGGCCTTTGATTCCCAGTCCGAAGTTCCGCCCGTCGTCGGCCAGCTGCTTGTCGACTTTCTTGCGGCGATCGAGAGGATCTGATGCTGAAAGCCCGCGTCATCCCCTGTCTCGACGTCAAGAACGGCCGTGTCGTCAAGGGCGTCAATTTCGTCGACCTGGTCGATGCCGGCGATCCCGTCGAAGCGGCAAAAGCCTATGACGCGGCCGGCGCCGACGAGCTCTGCTTTCTCGACATCACCGCCTCGTCGGAAAACCGCGAGACCATTTTCGATGTCATCGCCCGCACCGCCGAACAATGTTTCATGCCGCTGACCGTTGGCGGTGGCGTCCGTCAGGTCGCCGACATCAGGAAGCTGCTACTGGCCGGCGCCGACAAGGTGTCGATCAACACGGCGGCGGTGAAGACCCCAAATTTTGTCGCCGAGGCTGCCGACAAATTCGGCAACCAGTGCATCGTCGTCGCCATCGATGCCAAGAAAGTGTCCGCTGCGAGCGAGGCTGATCGCTGGGAGATATTCACCCATGGCGGCCGCGAGAAGACCGGCATCGACGCCGTCGAGTTCGCTCGGCAAGTGGTCGATCTCGGCGCCGGCGAGATCCTGCTAACATCGATGGACCGCGACGGCACCAAGGCCGGCTACGACATAGCCCTTACCCGCGCGGTCGCCGATGCCGTACGCGTGCCGGTCATCGCTTCCGGTGGCGTCGGCACGCTCGACCACCTTGTCGAAGGCATTCGCGACGGCCATGCCGGCGCGGTGCTGGCGGCGTCGATCTTCCATTTCGGCACCTACAGCATCGCCGAAGCCAAGCTGCACATGGCTCAGGCCGGACTGCCGATGCGGCTGGACTCGCCGGGTAATCGGTCCTAGAGCCTTTCCGGCTAAGAAGAGGCTGTAAACGCCGTCATGACCGAGTTCTCGCTCTCCGATCTGGAGAAGATTATTGGCGAACGCGCACGTTCCGGCGATCCGGATTCGTGGACGGCCAAGCTCTTTCAGCGTGGCATGAGCAAGGCAGCGCAGAAACTCGGCGAAGAGGCAGTCGAAACGGTGATCGCAGCCGTCAGCGCCGACCGGGACGCGCTTGTTTCGGAAAGCGCCGATCTCATCTATCATTGGCTTGTCGTTCTCGGCATAGCGGACATTCCGCTGAGCGATGTGCTCAACGAGCTTGAACGCCGCACCGGTCGTTCGGGCATCGCCGAAAAGGCGTCTCGGCTGGACCGGGGCTGATCGCTGCGGAGGAACTCGATGGACCAGCTCGCTCCTACCGAGAAGTATTCACCCTATCGTTTCTTCTCGGCCGAGCAATGGTCGCGGTTCCGCGCCGATACGCCGATGACGCTCACCGAGGACGAGGTCCGTCGTCTGCGGTCGCTGAACGATCCGGTCGATCTCCACGAGGTCGAGCGCATCTATCTTTCGATGTCGCGGCTGTTGTCGGCTCATGTCGAAGCCAGTCAACTCCTGTTCAGGCAGCGCCAGGCCTTCTTCAACGCGCTGGACGCGGCCAAGACACCGTTCATCATCGGCATTGCCGGTTCCGTCGCGGTCGGCAAATCGACCACGGCGCGCGTGCTAAAGGAGCTGCTGGCGCGCTGGCCGTCGAGTCCCAAGGTCGACCTCGTCACCACCGACGGCTTCCTGCTGCCGAACGAAGTCCTGCGCCGCAACAACCTGATGGAGCGCAAGGGCTTTCCCGACAGCTACGACGTCGGCGCCCTTCTGCGCTTCCTGTCCGGCATCAAATCGGCGCAGCGCAACGTCCGCGCGCCGGTCTATTCGCATCTGACCTATGACGTCATTCCGGGCGAGTTCCAGACCATCGACCGGCCCGACATCCTGATCTTCGAAGGCATTAATGTCCTGCAGCCGGGCAAGCTGCCGAAGGACGGCAAGATCGTGCCTTTCCTGTCGGATTTCTTCGACTTTGCCATCTACATCGATGCCGAGGAGGCGCTGATCCATCACTGGTATATCGCCCGCTTCATGCGGTTGCGCGAAACCGCCTTCCGCGACCCGGCCTCCTTTTTTCACCGCTATTCGCAACTTTCCGAGGATGCGGCCCGCGCCATCGCCGAGGGCCTGTGGACCAACATCAACCTGAAGAATCTGCGCGAGAATATATTGCCGACCCGCGCCCGAGCCGATCTCATCCTGCGCAAGGGCGCCAACCATCTGGTCGAGGAAGTGGCGCTCAGGAAACTGTGAAATCCCGGGACATTCCTTAAAGTCATCTTAACCCAGTCTTTCTATTGTCGGGCCTGATCTGCGGGCTCGGCAAACAAATGAATGCGCCATTCCTAAACATCGATCGGCCGGCAGCTGACCGCATCGCACGTCCGGGCAGCGGCGGCGCAACGATTGCCCTGATCGTGCCTGTCCACAATGAGGAAGGCGCAATTGCTCCATTCCTGAAGGCGGTATGCGAAAGCACCGCGCCGCTGAAGGACAAAGGCGTTGCCCTCGAGTTCATCTTCGTCAACGACGGCAGCAGCGATACAACGCTCGAAAAGCTGATCGAAGCCCAACAAACCGATCCACGCATCCACGTAATCGACCTGTCACGCAATTTCGGCAAGGAAGCCGCGATGACCGCGGGGCTCGACAGCTGCGATGCCGATGCAGCGATTCCGATGGATGTCGATATGCAGGATCCGCCGCATGTCATTCCGCTGCTTGTAGAAAAGTGGCGCGAGGGTTTTGAGGTTGTTCTGGCCAAGCGAGCCAATCGGTCGAGCGACAGCTTTCTCAAGCAGCGCTCCGCCTCGATGTTCTACCGCGTTCACAACTGGATCGCGCAGCAGAAGATCCCGCACGATGTCGGCGACTTCCGTTTGATCGACCGCCAGGTCATCCAGGCGCTGCGGTCTTTGCCCGAACGCCGTCGTTTCATGAAGGGCCTGTTCGCCTGGGTCGGGTTCCGCACCGCAAGCGTCGAATATGTCCGCGATCAGCGCATCGCCGGCCAGTCGAAATTCTCCGGCTGGAAACTGTGGAACTTCGCGCTCGAAGGCATCACCAGCTTCTCTACCGCTCCGCTTGAAATCTGGACCTATGTCGGCGCGACGATTTCCGCGCTGTCGTTCCTCTACGGCCTGCTGATCGTCGCCAAGACAATGATCTTTGGCGTTGATGTGCCCGGCTACGCCTCCCTGCTGGTCAGTGTTCTTTTCCTTGGCGGCATCCAGTTACTCGGCATCGGCATCATCGGACAATACCTCGGCAGGGTCTACGCCGAGATCAAGCAGCGTCCGATCTACATCGTGCGCCGCAAATATGAGGGAATGAGCTGATGGAGATCGACGCCTACCGACAGATGGCCGCCACCGAAGACGAGCATTGGTGGTTCTGCGGGCGTCGCGCCATCGCCGAGGCGGTCATTCGCAGCATCGGCCTGCCTGAAAACGCGCGCATCGTCGAGATCGGCGCCGGCACCGGCGGCAACATCCGGATGCTGGAGCAGTTTGGCGCAGTGACGGCAGTCGAGATGAGCGATCTCGCGCGCAGGATTGCCTGGGAAAAGACCGGCCGCGAGTTCCTCGCCGGACATCTGCCGGACAACATTCCTGTCGCGCCGCAAAGCTGCGACCTCGTCTGCCTGTTCGACGTGCTGGAGCATGTCGCCGAAGACGAGGCGTCGCTTGCCGCGATCCGCCAAGTGCTGAAACCGGGCGGCAGCGTCGTCCTCACTGTGCCCGCACACCAATGGTTGTGGAGCACGCATGATGTGGGGCTGCATCATATGCGGCGCTATTCACGCAATCTGCTGCGTGAACGAATCGAAAGGGCTGGTTTCGCGATCGACCGGCTGAGCTACACAAATGCCGCGCTCTTCCCGGTAGCGGCGCTGGCACGACTGGTGGACAGGTTGCGCAAGTCGGCCTTGCCAGCCGGCCATGCCACGCCGCCAAAACCACTGAATGCGGCGATGAAGGCAGTGTTTTCGGCGGAAGGCCGCATCATACCAAATGCAAGCTTGCCCTTCGGGGTTTCGCTGCTGGCGGTATTCCGCAAGGACAGCGCCGTCGAAACCGCTCGCCTCGACGAGAAATTGGCAGCTTGACCGCGTCATGGGCACCGGCTCGTATCGTCGACTATCGCGCTTTGCGCTGATTGGCATCGCGTCGACGCTGATCTACGCCGGTTGCGCTTTTCTGCTGTCGCGTGGACAGGCAACGGCGGCCCTGCCGGCGGCGCTCACATCGTTTGCGGCCTACGCCGTCGCCGCGCTGTTCTCCTACACCGGGCATAAATATTTCACGTTCACCTCGGGCGGCAGCCACGCTATGGAATTGCCCCGCTTCCTCCTGCTCACCGCTTCCGGCCTCGCCGTCGCGATCGCCCTGCCGGGGCTTTTGACCCAGATGCTCGGCGTCCCTGCCGCAATCCCGATCCTGCTCACCTGCATTGCCGTGCCGGTCATCAACTTTGTCGTCCTCGGGCGGTGGGTGTTTCGTGGTCTCTAGCGCGCGATCCCTCAGTGAACTGCTGCCCGGCGCCAACCGCTTCTCGCCCTTTGTGGGCGTAGCGGGTGCTCCGTTGCTGCTGGCCAGTCTGGTCGTCACATACGCCGTCTGGCTATCGACCGTTGCAATTCCGACCAATGTTGACGTGTCGTGGCTTCTGGTCGTCTGCGACCGCCTGCTTGGCGGAGAGCGGCTCAACACCGACATCGTGGAGACCAACCCCCCTTTCTCGATCTGGCTCTACATGCCGTTCATGCTCCTGGAAAAGCTCACTGGCATGCGTGCGGAATTCTGGCTGACGCTTGGCGTCGTTTGCCTGAGCCTGGCCAGTCTTTCCGTTTCCGTCCGCATTCTCGCGCGCGATGAACCGGTCTACCGGCAGCCCCATGCGCTGTGGGCGGCAGCGGCGGCCCTGTTTTTGATCCTGTGTTTCATGCCGGATCAATTCGGCCAACGCGAGCACTTCGCATTGATTGCCATTCTGCCTTGGGTGGCGTTGCAATGCACACGTCAGCGGAACCTGGATTTCAGCGCGGGCTCGCGCCTGGAGCACATGGTCGCGGGTTTCGGCGCGGCGGTCGTGGTCATGGTCAAGCCGCCCTATTTTGTGCTGGCCTTCATGTTGCCGTCGCTCTGTCTTGCGCTTGAAAGGCGGTCGCTGAGACCGCTCTTCGTCGCAGAGAACCTGGTGGGCGCTGCGATCGTGGCCGCCTATATCGCGTCCATCGCGCTCTTCGACCGCGCTTACGTCAGCGACGTCCTGCCCTTGGTCAGGGAGGTCTATCTTCCGTTGAGGGCCTCTGCCGCCGATATGCTGGCAAACTGGCCGAAAGTGGTGCTGCTTCTGGCCGCCGCCACCGTGCTTGCGGCCGGCGGCCTGAGAAAGACGAACTGGGACGTCAGGATTCCGCTCCTGACCGCCCTGGGGTTCATTCCGGCCTTCATCGTCATGGGCAAGGGTTGGCCCAATCACGCGCTGCCGATGGTCGTTGTTGCGACACTTGCATTTGGCATCCAGCTTGTGCGGTTCGGCACATTCGGCAGTGCAGGCTTCGTTCGCAAGGCCGCCCTGATCTTCGGCTGCGTGCTGGTGCTGCAAATAGCGGTCAGGGCACAGTACGCGGCGCTGACGACGGATAACGGCCCGATCGCCCGGTCTGTCGCCGCGATCCGCGCAACGGTCGAAACCCCGACCATCATGTCGATTGCCGACCAGATGCAGGTTGCCCATCCCCTCGCCAGGCTGGTCGGCGGCAGGTTCATATCACGCCATCCGAGCGCCTGGGCGGTCTCCAACGCGGACACGCTCGCCCGCGTCACCGGCGATCTCGAACGGAGACCGGAACTTGAAAGCATCCGCGATCGGGTGATCGGCGAAAACGCCGCCGAGATATCAGCGAAGAAGCCCGATATCGTGCTGTCAGGCTCGCCCGCGTGGACTGCCCTGATGCTGCAGGACAAGCGGATCCAGGTCGCCTTGGCCGACTATCGTCTGCTGCACGCCGAGCCGGAAATCACTGTCTATCTGCGTTACACGGCGCCGGCGCCGCTCCAAACCGATTGAGCAGGAGCCACCGGAAACCCATGACACGGCTGGATCCAATCGCTCCGCTGGACGACATATGGCTCGATCTCGAGAGCCTCGGTGCAACAGCATGAGCGTCTCGAACGACATTGGCGGCTTGAGCCGCTGGCGCGACCGGGATATTGCGGCGTCGCTGCTTCCTAGCCGCAATGTCCTGGCCATTGCCGCAGTCACCGTCTTCTCGATCTTCTGGCAGCGACGTTGGGGGACTGTTCCCGACACCAGCTGGCTGATCACGGTCTGCGAGCGTATGCTGTCCGGTGAGCGGCTTTACTCGCAAATCTACGAGACCAATCCCCCATTCAGCGTCTGGCTCTATCTGCCGCCAGTGGCTGCGGCCAGATTGCTGGGCACCGCCCCGGAAATCCTGGTTGAGGCCTGGACATACCTTGCCGTGTTTATCGGACTTTCGCTCTCGGGCGTGATCGTCAAGCGTGCGGGTTTCACCGAAACTGCATCATTGTTTGCACTGGGGCCAGCGTTTTGCGCAATGTTGGTGGTCTTCCCCGGAAATGCTTTCAGTGAGCGGGAGCATATCGGCATGGCACTTTTCATGCCGCTGCTTGCGCTTCATGCCTGGCGCGCGCGCAGAGATGCAGCTGCCCAACCAGACCCCGGGCTCGCTGTACTCGCCGGCCTGTCGGGCAGCATTCTGCTGCTGGTCAAGCCCTACTATGCGATCATGGTGTTGGCGCCGGCGCTGGTCGTTGCAGTGCGCCGGCGCAGTCTGAAATCGATCTTCGCCCTGGAACACTGGGTCATTGGCGGCATCTGCGTTGTCTATCTCAGCACGGTCACGCTGATCCATCCGGAATTCGTGCGCGACATCTATCCCCTCTTGGCGGACGTTTATGCAAAGATCGGGATCTTTTGGCCGATTGTGATCGGCTACGGTTTCTCGTGGTGTTTCCTTGTCTTCCTGATCTGGTGGCTGTGGCCTGCCAGGCGGTTTCCAGAGCTGGCGGCGGTTGCGTTGGCGGCATCGATCGCTGGCATGTTTCCCCTGTTCTACCAAGCCAAAGGCTGGTCTTATCATGCCTATCCCGCGATCTTTTGCGCTGTGGCAGCCATTTTCTGCCTGCTGGCACTGCCCAGGATCGTGCAGCAGCCGTCGAAGCTGTTGACGTTCGTGACGGCTCCTTCGCGAGCTTGGGCATTGGCGGCGGTGGCAATCGCTTTCTTGCCGTACTGGAGCACCCAGAAACCAGGACCGGCACTGGTTGCAGCAATTCGCGCCGCCACCGATCGGCCGACCGTAGCGTTGGTCAGTTCGGATATTTCCTCGGGACATCCGTTGAACCGTATGATCGATGGGCAGTTCGTTTCGACCCACGTCAGCGATTGGCTTGGAGCGTTCGCACTTTCCCTGTCCCGGCAGGCAGCTCTCTCGGGTGACACCGCCGAAGCCATGCGTTACCAAGCCATCATGGCGCGCTACGTCGAAAGCAAACGCGAAGAGTTCGTGCGTCTGCGCCCGGATATCGTCGTCTTCAAAAAAAACAACACAATGTGGACAAGCCAACTGATGGGGCGTTTTGGCTTTGACGCCATCCTGGCGCACTACCGCATTCTTATCGAGGACGAGACCGAGCGCATCTATCTGCGCGACGATTATGTCCGCCCGGGCCCCCGGCCACCCGAACAGCCTATTTCGGCATCGTCACCCGTCGCAGCGTCAGATTGATGCGGCCGCCACTCCTGAGCAATGCCGAGGTCGACGGGTAGATACGGTCGACGCCGTGAAAGCAGAGCCGCCCTTCGCCGCCAAGCACGACGACGTCGCCGCTCCTCAGCCTGAACGATTTGGTGGCGCCGTCGCGCGTCGTCTGGCCGACCCGGAACAGGCAATCGTCGCCGAGCGACACCGAGACGACAGGCGCGGAGAAATCGCTCTCGTCGCGGTCCTGGTGAAGACCCATCTTGGCATCCTGCGAATAGAAATTGACCAGGCAGGCTTCCGGCGGGTGCGCATAGGCAGATACATCCCGCCACAGTTCGAGCAGCATCTCCGGGATCGGCGGCCAAGGCCTTCCGGTCACCGGGTGGGTCGGCTGGTAGCGATAGCCGTGCTCCTTGTCGGTGACCCAGCCCAGCGGACCGCAATTGGTCATGCGCACGCTCATCTCCTTGCCGGTACGCGGCATCGCCGGCACGAACAGCGGCGCGTTCTGCACGACCTGCCTGATATCTTCCACCAGCACTTCCTGCATGGCGCGCGACAGGTAGCCGGGCATATGGCGGACGCCTTTGGGCAGTACGAGCATCGCGTCGCTTAATCCGTTGGTCTGGAGTAATCAGAATGCCACCGTCAAATGAAAACGGCGACCCGAAAGCCGCCTCCGACGGTGGCTGCGCGCTTTAACCGGCGATCTGAGATCCGAAGCCGCTTCGGCTGTCACTCATCCCCGACCCGGCCGCGCAGTTTCTTGATCGAGCCGCGCCCGGCCTTGCTCTTGAGCCGTCTTTCGACCGCGCCTTTGGACGGCCTGGTCTTCTTGCGCGGCGGTGGTGGTGGTTCGGCGGCCTTGGCGACCAGTGCCGTCAGCCGCGCCCGGGCGTCCGCCCGGTTCTGCTCCTGGGTGCGGAAGCGTCCGGCTTCAATGACGATGACGCCGTCCTTGGTGGCGCGCTGGCCGGCAAGCTTGATGGTCCGTTCGCGCACCCGCTCCGACAGGCCAGCCGCATTGGCGGCATCGAAGCGCAATTGCACTGCCGTCGCCACCTTGTTGACGTTCTGGCCGCCCGGGCCGGACGAACGGATGAAGTCCTCGTGCAGGTCGCCCGGATTAATCACCGCATCGTCGGTAATGATGATCTTGTCGTCGGCGTTCATGCCGCACTCATGGCGCGGCAGGCGAAAAAAGAAAAGGCCCGATCGAAGCCGGGCCTTGAAGCATCACCAGGGGCGACGGCTATTCAGCCGCTACCTGCATGCGTGGTGCGGCGCCGAGCACCGTGGCGTCGACATGGGCTTCGAATTTTTCGAAATTGTCGACGAACATGCCGACCAGCCTTGCCGCCTGCCGGTCGTAGGCGGGCTTGTCGATCCAGGTCGATCTAGGGTCGAGAATGGCGCGGTCGACGCCGGCAACCGTCACCGGTACGTCGAAACCGAAATTGGCGTCGGTGCGGAAGTCGGCCGCTTTCAGCGAGCCGTCGAGCGCCGCCGCAAGCAGCGCCCGCGTTGCTTTGATCGGCATTCGCTTGCCGGTGCCGTAGGCGCCGCCGGTCCAGCCGGTGTTGACCAGCCAGCAATCGACGCCGTGGCGGGCGATGAGCTCGCGCAGCAGATTGCCGTATTCCGACGGATGCCGCGGCATGAACGGTGCGCCGAAGCATGTCGAAAATGTCGCTTCGGGTTCCGTAACGCCCTTCTCGGTCCCCGCCACCTTGGCGGTATAGCCGGAGAGGAAATGGTACATGGCCTGCGCCGGGGTCAGCCGCGCGATCGGCGGCATCACACCGAATGCGTCGGCGGTCAGCATGATGATGTTCTTCGGGTGGCTGGCGCGCCCCGTCTTGCTGGCGTTGGGGATGAAGTGGAGCGGATAGGCGCAGCGTGTGTTTTCGGTCAGCCCGCCATCGTCGAAATCCGGCACGCGGCCTGCGTCGAGCGCCACATTCTCCAGCACCGTGCCGAAGCGCTGGGTGGTGGCGAAGATCTCCGGCTCGGCTTCGGCCGAAAGCTTGATCGTCTTGGCATAGCAGCCGCCCTCGAAATTGAAGATGCCGTGCGGTCCCCAGCCATGCTCGTCGTCGCCGACCAGCGTGCGCGACGGGTCGGCCGACAACGTCGTCTTGCCGGTCCCGGAAAGGCCGAAGAAAACGGCCGCGTCGCCGACGGGCCCTTCATTGGCCGAGCAGTGCATCGGCATCACACCTTTTGCCGGCAGCAGATAGTTGAGCACGGTGAACACCGACTTCTTCATCTCGCCGGCATACGAGGTACCGCCGATCAACACGATCATGTGCGAAAGATCGACGGCAATCACCGTTTCGCCGCGCGTGCCGTGGCGGGCGGGATCGGCGCGGAACGACGGCAGGTCGATGATCGTCAAATCGGGCATGAAATGCTCGAGTTCGGCGGCGGCCGGTCGGATGAGCAGATTGCGGATGAACAAGGAGTGCCAGGCAAGCTCCGTGATCACCCTGGTCGGCAGCTTCAGTTCCTCGTCGGCGCCGCCGACCAGGTCCTGCACATAAAGGTCCTTTCCGGCCGCGTGGGCGCGAAAATCGGCAAGCAGCGTATCGAACTGGATCGGCGAAATCGCTTTGTTGTTGTCCCACCATATATGCGGCGCGGTGCTTTCGTCGCGCACCACGAATTTGTCCCTGGGCGAGCGGCCGGTGTGCTGCCCGGTCTCGGCGGCAAGCGCGCCATGCGCGGTGAGTCGGGCCTCGCCACGGCGGATTGCCTCCTCGTAGAGCGCGGCCGCGCCGAAATTATAGCGCACCACGCCCGTGGTTCTCAGGCCGATGCGATCGATTGCACATGCAGGATTGCGTTTGCCGGCTTCCGACATGGGTGTCCCTTCTTCGATTTACCGCGTCTTTACCGGCGAATTCCGGAACCCCCATTGCAGGAGCTAAAAACGTCAAAACCAGAAAAGGCGAATGATATCAAATCATTAATCGATTTAAATATTTTGAAAGTTGTTTAAATCGTTTATATGTGCAAAAACACTGATGGTTGCCCAAAGGATTGGCGATGTTCATTCGTCCAATCCATATCGAGGTACAATTGTAGCCGTCGACATGCCGCGCGTGACAGCGGATACAGCCTGTGCCACATTTTGTACCTAATTTGTCCTGCAAAAGCCCCTTCTCGACGAAAGAAGGGACAGCTCATGAGGGAGCCGCTTGAAATGGCAACAATCGCGCTTGTCGACGACGATCGCAACATTCTGACTTCGGTTTCGATCGCCCTCGAATCCGAGGGTTATCGGGTCGAAACCTACACGGATGGGGCATCGGCGCTGGAGGGACTGGCGGCGCGCCCGCCGAACCTCGCCATCCTCGACATCAAGATGCCGCGCATGGACGGCATGGAGTTGCTGCGCCGGATGCGTCAGAAATCCGACCTGCCGGTGATCTTCCTGACCTCCAAGGACGATGAGATCGATGAACTGTTCGGCCTCAAGATGGGCGCCGACGACTTCATCCGCAAACCCTTCTCGCAGCGTCTTCTGGTGGAGCGCGTCCGCGCCGTGCTGCGCCGCGCCAGCACCCGCGAGGCGGCGGCCAAGGCGCCCAACCAGCAGGCCCGGTCGCTTGAGCGCGGCCAGCTTGTCATGGACCAGGAGCGCCACACCTGCACCTGGAAGGGCGAGCCGGTGACGCTTACCGTCACCGAGTTCCTCATCCTGCATTCGCTGGCACAGCGTCCGGGGGTCGTAAAAAGCCGTGATGCGCTGATGGATTCGGCTTATGATGAGCAGGTCTATGTCGATGACCGCACCATCGACAGTCACATCAAGCGGCTGCGCAAGAAGTTCAAGGCTGTCGATGATGACTTCGAAATGATCGAAACCCTTTACGGAGTCGGATATCGGTTCCGCGAAGCTTGAGTCGAGCGGGAGCTGCTATTCGATGGCAGTGCAAGTAGAGCGAGTGAGACGGTCGGGCGCCGCCAGGCGCCCGCCGCGGATTCTGCCCGCCTTCGTGTCGAAAATCACGGTGCCGATGCGCCGGTTTCTCGGCCATCACATCTTTTCCAGCCTGACGCGGCGCATCCTCTTTCTCAACCTTGCCGGCCTTGCCGTCCTGGTCACCGGCATTCTCTATCTCAATACGTTTCGCGACGGGCTGATCGACGCCCGTGTCGAGAGCCTGATGACTCAAGGCGAGATCATCGCCGGCGCGATCGCCGCCTCGGCGACGGTCGAGACCGATTCGATCAGCATCGATCCAGAGAAGCTGCTCGAGTTACAGGCCGGCGAAAGCCTCGGCCCGGGCTCCGATCAGCTCGATAACCTCGATTTCCCGATCAATCCGGAGCGCGTGGCGCCGGTGCTCAGGCGGTTGATTTCGCCGACGCGGACGCGCGCCCGCATTTACGACCGCGACGCCAACCTGCTGCTCGATTCCCGCCATCTCTATTCGCGCGGCCAGATCCTTCGCTACGACCTGCCGCCGGTCGAAGAGGAACAGCCGGACCTTCTGGAGCGCATCCAGAAATTCGTCTTTGATTTCTTTCGCAACAAGCAGCTGCCTGTCTATCGCGAGCAGCCAGGTGGCAACGGCGCCGCGTTTCCGGAAGTGGTCAAGGCGCTTACCGGCAGTCCGTCGACGATCGTGCGGATCTCGGAGCAGGGCGAGCAGATCGTTTCAGTGGCGGTACCGATCCAGCGCTTCCGTGCCGTTCTCGGCGTGCTGATGCTGTCGACCGAAGGCGGCGACATCGACAAGATCGTCGCGGCCGAGCGCAAGGCGATCCTGCGCGTGTTCGGCATTGCCGCCCTGGTTACCGCCATCCTGTCGATGCTGCTGGCCTCCACCATCGCCAACCCGCTGCGCCGGCTTTCCGCGGCGGCCGTCAGGGTTCGCCGCGGCGTCAAGAACCGCGAGGAAATCCCCGACTTCTCCGACCGCCAGGACGAGATCGGCAATCTGTCGATCGCCGTGCGCGACATGACCAATGCGCTCTACGCCCGCATCGAGGCGATCGAAAGTTTTGCCGCGGATGTCTCGCACGAGTTGAAGAACCCGCTTACCTCGCTGCGCAGCGCGGTGGAGACATTGCCGCTGGCCAGGAACGACAATTCGCGCAGCCGGCTGATGGATATCATTCAGCACGATGTGAGGCGGCTTGACCGTCTCATCACCGATATTTCCGATGCCTCCCGTCTCGATGCCGAGCTGGCGCGGGAAGATGCGGGAACCGTCGACCTCAAGAAGTTCATCACCGATCTGGTCGCCGTCTCGCGCGAGGCCACGCGCAACAAAAAGGCGGTCGAGATCGAATTCAAGGTCGCCAAACTGCCACAGGGCGTGAAAGGCTACTTCGTCGTCGGTCATGATCTGAGGATCGGCCAGGTGATCACCAACCTGATCGAGAATGCCCGCTCGTTCGTTCCCGAGGAACGTGGCCACATCACCATATCGCTGGCGCGCGCCGGCAAGTTCAACATCGTCACCATCGACGACAATGGACCCGGTATCCGGGCCGATAACATCGATCGCATTTTCGAGCGGTTCTATACCGATCGGCCGGCCGGCGAGGCGTTCGGTCAGAACTCGGGCCTTGGCCTGTCGATATCCAGGCAGATCGTTGAAGCCCATGGCGGCACGCTGAGCGCCGAGAACATCCCGGGCACCAAGCCTGGCGAGATCAAGGGCGCGCGCTTCGTGGTGACGCTGCCGGCGGAAGGCTGACGGATGAATTCCAATCACGCCTGGTCCTATTGTGCAGCCTGAAAATATTCACGGCACCGCGATCCTGATAGGTGATCGCGGCATTCTCATCACCGGACCGTCCGGCTTGGGCAAGACCACGCTGGCGCTCGCCTTGATCGATCATTGCATCCAGCGTGGGCTGTTTTCCCGGCTGATCGGCGATGACCAGCTCTATGCTGCAGATTGCGATGGGCGGCTGGTCTGCCGCGCACCAGCCAGCATAGCCGGCCTCGTCGAGGTGCCGGGATTCGGCCCCAAACCGATACAGTTCGAGCCAAGCTGTGTGATCGACCTCATTATCCGGCTGGTGCCAGCCGGCAAAATGGCCCGCTTCCAGGAAGACTGCAGCGAACTCGTTGTCGGCGTACCAGTGCCGCGCATCGATCTTGCCGGGCGCAATGTAGCGGCGGCCTTGCCGGCAGTGATGTCGCGCCTGTCGATTGCGCCTTTCCTGTGATCCGATTTCGATTTTTTGCTGCAATGCGTCAAATTGGCTTGGGCCGGCGCAATTTTGGGCTTGTCAACGGGCCTTGCGTCGACAAGATAGCGCTCCCGCCACCTGGAACGGTCGGCGAGCATAAAATGCGCCTGTGAAGCGGCGATGACGGGAGCCACCAAAGAATGATCGGACTCGTGCTTGTAACGCACGGTCAACTGGCCGCCGAGTTCCGCAATGCCGTGGAACATGTCGTTGGGCCACAAGACAATTTCGAGACCGTGGCGATCGGTGCCGACGACGATATGGAACAGCGCCGCCGCGACATTATCGAGGCAGTCGGCCTCGTCGATACGGGATCAGGCGTCATCGTTTTGACCGACATGTTCGGCGGCACGCCCTCTAACCTCGCCATTTCCGTGATGGAATCCGGGCGTATCGAGGTCATTGCCGGCATGAACCTGCCGATGCTGATCAAGCTGTCCAGCGTTCGCAAGGGCGACAACATGACGGCCGCGCTGGATGAGGCGCAGGCTGCCGGCCGTAAATACATCAATGTCGCCAGTCAACTCCTGAGCAGCAAATGAGCGCGCTGTTGCCGGAAAAGCACAAGATCGTTCGCGACTTTCCGATCGTCAACCAGCGCGGCCTGCACGCACGCGCCTCGGCCAAGTTCGTTCAAATCGCCAGCGGCTTCAACGCCACGGTCCAGGTCGAGAAGGACGGCGTCAAGGTCGGCGGCACCTCGATCATGGGCCTGATGATGCTGGCGGCGAGCCCCGGTTATTCGATCCGCGTCACCGCCACCGGCCCGGAGGCCGAAGAGGTCATCGATGCGCTGGAGCAACTGGTTGCTTCCCGTTTTGGCGAGGAATGCTGACGTGCTGATCGCTTCTGAAGACATGCACGGATAAAGATTTCTTTATATCCCATTGTCGTCCGACTCCCGATCTGCTAGTCAGGCCGGCACCTCGCGCCCTCCGACACGCTTTCGGGGCGGGCGCGTCCCGCAATCAATTCGCATCGGAGCACTGCCATGACGGGTAGCAAGGACTATGTGGTCGCAGACATCGCGCTTGCCGGCTGGGGCCGCAAGGAGATCGAGATCGCCGAAACCGAAATGCCGGGCCTGATGGCCTGCCGCGAAGAATTCGGCGACAAGAAGCCGCTCAAGGGCGCGCGCATCACCGGCTCGCTGCACATGACCATCCAGACGGCGGTGCTGATCGAAACGCTTAAGGCGCTCGGCGCCGATATCCGCTGGGCTTCCTGCAATATCTTTTCGACCCAGGACCACGCTGCCGCGGCCATTGCCGAGGCCGGAATTCCGGTGTTTGCCGTCAAGGGCGAGACGCTGGAGGATTATTGGGTCTACACCGACAAGATCTTCCAGTGGGCCGATGGCGGCACCTCCAACATGATCCTCGACGACGGTGGCGATGCCACCATGTACATCCTGATCGGCGCCCGCGCCGAGGCCGGCGAGGATGTGCTGTCCAATCCGGGCAGCGAAGAGGAAGAGATCCTGTTTGCCCAGATCAAGAAGCGCATGCAGGCATCGCCCGGCTTCTTCACCAAACAGAAGGAAGCGATCCGCGGCGTCACCGAAGAAACGACGACCGGTGTCAACCGGCTCTATCAGTTGCAGAAAAAAGGCCTGCTGCCGTTCCCGGCGATCAACGTCAATGATTCCGTCACCAAGTCGAAATTCGACAACAAATATGGCTGCAAGGAATCGCTTGTCGACGGCATTCGCCGCGGCACCGACACGATGATGGCCGGCAAGGTCGCGGTTGTCTGCGGCTATGGCGACGTCGGCAAAGGCTCGTCGGCTTCGCTCAAGGGCGCCGGCGCCCGCGTCAAGGTCACCGAGGTCGATCCGATCTGCGCGCTGCAGGCGGCGATGGACGGTTTCGAGGTGGTCACGCTCGAAGACGCAGCGCCGACGGCCGACATCGTCATCACCACCACCGGCAACAAGGACGTCGTTACCCTCGACCACATGCGCCTGATGAAGGACATGGTGATCGTCGGCAACATCGGTCACTTCGACAACGAGATCCAGGTGGCCTCGCTGCGCAACCTGAAATGGACCAACATCAAGCCTCAGGTGGATATGATCACCTTCCCGGACGGCAAGCGGATGATCCTTTTGTCGGAAGGCCGCCTGCTCAACCTCGGCAACGCAACCGGCCACCCGAGCTTCGTCATGTCGGCGTCCTTCACCAACCAGGTGTTGGCCCAGATCGAGCTGTACACCAAGCCCGGCCAGTACGAGAACCAGGTCTATGTCCTGCCGAAGCATCTCGACGAAAAGGTCGCGCGCCTGCATCTCGACAAGCTCGGTGCCCGCCTGACCGAACTGTCCGGCGAACAGGCCGCCTATATCGGCGTCACTCCGCAGGGACCGTTCAAGCCGGAACACTACCGCTATTAACCACGGCGAAACTTGCCACTAGATATTGAAGCCGGGCGATTGACTTTTCGCCCGGCTTTATTTTTGCGCTGATTGATTCTTCACGCCGATTCGCGCAAGCGCTATGGTGCTGATTCGCGGTCCGGGGACGAGGCCCGGGCGCACGCATCAGGGCGGTCTTGCATTCAGGCGGCGAAGAGGACCAAGACATGCCGGGGGATAACCCGCCTTGCGCGGGACAGGCCGTTTCCGGCGGCCATAACGATTCGATCACGGGCTCCGCTGCCAGAGGCGGCAGCCTTCTATGGCGCGCCGGCAGCCGTGTCGGGGTGCTGCTTGCTTCTTCCGCGCTGGTTGGTCCGCTGCTTGGCTTTACTGCACATGCCCAAACCCGCGTGGCGCAAAAGGCCGGGCTGTCGGTCAGCACGGTCGAGGTCATGCAACTCGCGATGTTCGTCGGCGTCATGGGGGCGGCATTGCTGTCGGCCATCTTTCTGATCCGCGAACGGGCGCGCACCGCGGCGGAAAATGCCGAGCTCAGGACCCGTATCGCCGACGTCAATGCCGCGCTGCAGCGCTCGGAGGCGCTGCTCCATTCCCGCGATCAGCGCGTGGTGGTATGGGCGGCCGAGAACAAGAAGCCCGAGCTTGTCGGGACATTGCCGATCGAGAGCGGCGCGCCGGAGGACCGGGCGGCCTTCCTGGCTTTCGGCCGCTGGCTGATGCCGCGTTCGGCGGCCGCACTCGAACATGCCGTCGCGGCACTGCGGGACAAGGCAAAGCCGTTCGATCTTGTCATCGAATCGCAGGCCGGCCAGCCGCTCGAGGTTCACGGCCGCAAGAGTGCGGCGCATGTGCTGGTTCGCTTCGTCTCGCTTTCGGAGACACAGCGAAGCCAGGCCAGGCTGAAGATCGAGAACCAGCGCTTAGCCGCCGACCATGAGACGCTGATCGGTCTTCTGGATGCGCTCAAGATGCCGTCATGGCTGCGTACTGTCGACGGGCGGCTGAAATGGGTCAACCGCGCCTATGCCGAAGCGGTCGAGGCCGAGAATGCCGAAGCGGCGGTCCGCGATGGCAAGGAATTCCTCGGCGGCCAGGCGCGCGACACGATCGCTGCGCAGCACAAGTCGCGCGCGGTCTTTGAACAGACGCTCTCCACGGTCATCGAAGGCGACCGCCGTATGTTTGCCGTGACCGATTTTGCCGGAGCGGATGGTTCGGCTGGTCTTGCCTGCGACATCAGCGCTATCGAGGCCATTCGCGCCGAATATGAGCGGACCATGCAGAGCCACGCCGACACGCTCGATCAGCTCAACACCGCCGTGGCGATTTTCGACACCGACGAGAAATTGCGGTTTTTCAATCAGGCGTTCCAGAAACTATGGGGCCTCGACAGCGGCTTCCTGCACAGCGCGCCGGACAACGCCTTACTGCTCGACCGCCTGCGCAGCGAAGGCAAGATCGCCGAGCAGCCCGAATGGCGGCGCTGGAAAGAGAGCCTGCTCGGCGCTTACCGCGCGGTTGAATCGCAGGAGCATTGGTGGCATCTGCCGGACGGCAAGACCATTCGCGTCGTCGCCAATCCGCAGCCCAAGGGCGGCGTCACCTGGGTGTTCGAGAACCTGACCGAGAAGATGGACCTTGAAAGCCGCTACCAGACCGCCGTCCGGGTCCAGGGCGAGACGCTCGACAACCTCGCCGAAGGCGTCGCTGTGTTCGGCCCCGACGGCAGGCTGAGATTGTCGAACCCGGCGTTCGCGGCATTGTGGGGGCTGGATGCCGATGCCTCAAAACCCAACGTCCATGTCTCGACGATCCGCGACCTTTGCGACCGCCGTGCCGTCGACAGTCCGTGGGGCGGGTTCGTTGCCGCCATCACCGGCTTCGACGACGAGCGCCGCGACCGCCACGGCCAAACCGAATTGAACAACGGCACCGTTTTGCGCTACGCCGTCATCCCTTTGCCCAACGGCCAGGTGATGATGACCTTCGTCGACGTTACCGACAGCGTCAATGTCGAGCGGGCGCTGAAGGACAAGAATGAGGCGCTGCAAAAGTCCGACCAGATCAAGAACGAATTCGTGCAGCACGTCTCCTATGAGCTGCGCTCGCCACTCACCAACATCATCGGCTTTACCGAGCTTCTTTCACTGGCGTCGACTGGTCCGCTGAACCAGAAGCAACGCGAATATATCGGGCATGTCGGCTCGTCCTCCTCGGTCCTGCTCACCATCGTCAACGACATCCTCGACCTGGCGACGGTGGATGCCGGCATCATGGAACTCGACATTTCCGAAGTTCACATCGATCGAACCATTACGGCTGCCGCCGAACTGGTCGCCGACCGGCTGGAGGAACATGCGATCAAGCTTAGGATCGACGCGGCGGCAGCGCCGAAAACCTTCCACGGCGACGAGATCCGCGTCCGCCAGATCCTCTACAATCTGCTCAGCAATGCCGCCAATTACGCGCCGGAGGCGAGCACCATAACGCTCGCCTGCCGCCAACTTGCCGACGGCGTGGAATTTTCCGTTCACGATGACGGCCCCGGCATGCCGCCGGACCTGCTTGACTCAGTGTTCCGGCGCTTCGAGCCGCGCACCAATGGCGGCCGCCGCCGTGGCGCCGGGCTCGGCCTGTCGATCGTCAAGAGCTTTGTCGAACTGCATGGCGGCAGCGTCCGCATCGAGACCGGCAGGGATAAGGGCACCACGGTTGTTTGCGCCTTTCCCGACACGCCGTCCGGCATCCGCGCGGCGGCCGAGTAGCGCGTTCGATGGCGGTATTGGTGCTGGAGCGTTTTCTCGCCGACGAGGCTGCGACGGCAAGGTTCGGCGAGGATCTCGCCATGTCGCTGCGCATTGGCGACGTGCTCGCCCTCAAGGGCGATCTCGGCGCGGGCAAATCGACCTTGGCACGGGCGCTGATCAGGGCACTGGCCGACGATGCCGGACTCGACGTGCCGAGCCCGACCTTCACGCTGGTCCAGAGCTACGACACGCGTGTGCCGGTTCATCATTTCGATCTCTACCGCTTGGGCACGGCATCCGAGCTGGACGAGCTGGGCTTCGACGAGGCGCTGACGCAAGGCGCCGCGCTGGTCGAATGGCCGGAGCGGGCAGAGGCATATCTGCCGAAAACCTCGGTGCTGGTCGAACTTCTCCAGCAGGGCGACGGCCGACTGGCGAGACTATCGGGAGAGGGCGCCGCCTTCGAGCGCGCGGCGCGATCGCTGGCAATGCGCGATTTTCTCGGGCAGGCCGGTTGGGGCGAAGCGCAGCGACGACATTTCATCGGTGATGCCTCGGCTCGCTCCTACGAGATCGTCACGCTCGCCGGATTTCCGCCGCGCGTGCTGATGAACTCGCCAAGGCTGGTGCTCGGACCGCCAGTCCGCGACGGCAAACCCTATGCCGAGATCGCTCACACCGCGCAATCCGTTTCGGCGTTCGTCGCCATCGACCGGGCCTTGCGGGCCGGCGGCGTCAGCGTCCCGGAAATCCATGCCCAGGATCTCGAGCAGGGTTTTCTCCTGCTGGAGCATCTCGGTTCCCAAGGGTTTCTCGACAAGCGCGGCCAGCCGGTGGCCGAGCGCTACGCTGCGGCGGCCGAACTGCTTGCCATGATGCACGGCAAAACATGGCCGACCCGCATGCAGGCCGGCCCCGGCGTCTTCCACGAGGTGCCGCCTTTCGACCGCGACGCCATGATGATCGAGGCCGAATTGTTGGTCGACTGGTATGTCCCGGCGATATCAGGCGCTCCGCCTAGAGAGGCGCTGCGCGCCGGTTACCGCAGCGAATGGAGTGCGGTGCTCGATCGGCTGGAGGGGCGCGAATACACGCTGATGCTGCGCGATTTCCATTCACCCAACCTGATCTGGCGCGCTGACCGTTCCGGTCACGATCGCCTCGGCGTCGTCGATGTCCAGGACGCGCTGATCGGGCCGTCCGCCTACGACGTCGCCTCGCTCGCCATGGACGCGCGCGTCACTATCTCACCCGAAATCGAAAAGCACACGCTCGCCGCCTACATCGCCGCGCGACGCGCTGCCGGTGCCTTCGATGAGAACGAATTCCGCGAAACCTATGCAATCATGGCCGCACAGCGCAATTCCAAGATCCTCGGCATCTTCGTGCGGCTCGAAAAACGCGACGGCAAGCCTTATTATCTGAAGCATCTGCCGCGCATCCGCGACTATCTTCGCCGGGCACTGGCGCATCCGGCGCTGGCCGGGCTGCAGGATTTCTACATCGCCCACGGCTTGCTGGAGGAACGCTCGATTTGACGGCTAAGGATTTGGGCCCGAAGGCGTCGGATGAGCAGCCGATGCCGACGACCGCCATGGTGCTCGCCGCCGGGCTCGGCAAGCGCATGCGGCCGATCACCGACACCATGCCGAAGCCGCTGGTCAAGGTCGCCGGCAAGACATTGCTCGACTGGGGGCTGGACTGCCTAGCCGAAGCCGGCGTCGCCAAGGCCGTCGTCAACGTCCATTACCTCCCGCAACAGATCGTGGACCATGTAGCCCGCCGCAGTGCGCCGAGAATCGTCATCTCGGATGAGAGTAGGGGCTTGCTTGACTCCGCCGGTGGTATCGTCAAGGCATTGCCCAGGTTAGGGGCGCCCTTCTATGTGCTCAACGCCGACACCTTCTGGATCGACAGCGGCGTTTCCAATCTCAGGCGTCTTGCCCTTGCATGGGAGGGCGCGACAATGGACATTCTGCTGATGCTTGCGGATCTCCAGTCGGCAACCGGACATAGCGGCGGCACCGATTTCCTGGTGGCGCCGGACGGCGCCTTGCGGCGTGCGAACAACGATCCGGCCGGCCTGATCTATGCCGGCGCCGCAATCGTCCATCCGTGCATCTTCAAGGATGCGCCGGCCGGTCCACACTCTCTCAACGCCTATTTCGATGCGGCAATCGCCGCCGGCCGCTTGTTCGGCATGAAAATGCAGGGTCACTGGATTACTGTCGGCACACCTGACGCGATCCCGCGGGCGGAAGCAGCGGTCGCCGCCGCGCTTGCCGGCACGCCCAATGCTGTTGCTGAGGCACCCGGCGCTCTTACCGAGTCGAAATGAGCGGCTCCCGCCGCGTTTTCTCGATCCCGCCCGGAGCGCCGTTCCTGCCGACGCTGGCCGAGGCGCTGCTTGCGGGGCGCTTGGTTCCCGGCTTCGCCTATGACGGCGATCCGCTGGCGCTGGCCGATCTCACCATCTATGTGCCGACGCGCCGTGCGGCGCGGGCGCTTCGCGGCGTCTTCGTCGATGCTCTCTCGCGCTCGGGAAGCCGCTCGGCGATCCTGCCGGTCATCCGCCCGCTTGGTGAGTTCGATGAAGATGAAGCCGCCTTCGAGGCAGGAGGTTCGGTCGCCATCGACCTTGCGCCGCCGATCGCCGCGGTCGAGCGTCTTCTGCTGCTTGCGCCGCTGGTGCGGGCGTGGAAACGCCGCCTGCCGGCACATGTCGCGGCATTGTTCGACGAGGAGATCGTCATACCGGCCTCCGCCGCCGACGCCATCTGGCTGGCGCGCGACCTTGCAGGCCTGATGGATGAGATCGACACCGAAGGCACGGATTGGGCAAGGCTCGCCGACCTTGTAACCGGCAATCTTGCAGGCTGGTGGCAGGTGACACTCGACTTCCTGACCATCGTGACGGAGAACTGGCCGAACCTGCTCGAGGAACGCCATCGCTCCAATCCCGCCGCGCATCGCAATGCCCTGATAAGGCTGGAGGCAGCGCGGCTGCGGCGCAATCCGCCGGCCGAGCCGGTGATCGCCGCCGGCTCCACCGGCTCCATTCCCGCCACGGCCGAGCTGCTTGCCGTGATCGCCGGTCTGCCCAATGGCGCCGTTGTGCTGCCCGGGCTCGACCGGACGTTGGACGAGCCGTCCTTTGCCGCGATCACCACACCGGGCGCGCGCCCAGCCGTGCTTGGCCACCCGCAATACGGCCTGGCAAAGTTGATCGGCAAGATCGGCGTGCCGCGCGCCGATGTCGAGGAGCTTGCCGTTGCGCCGCGACCGCTTGCGCTGCGCGCCGCACTTGTCGGCGAAGCGCTGCGCCCGGCGGAGACCACCGAGCTCTGGGCCGAGACGCGCGCCCGCTTTAGGGCCGGCGATATTGCCGAGGCCTTCGCCGATGTGACGCTTCTCGAAGCCGCCAGCGAACGCGACGAAGCCGTGGCGATCGCCGTCGCGCTCAAACAGGCCGTCGAACGGCCCGGCCAGCGCGCCGCACTCGTCACCGGCGACCGCGCTCTGGCGCGGCGCGTCTCAGTCGAGCTGCTGCGCTTCGGCGTTGCCGCCGACGATTCCGGCGGCACGCCGCTGATCAACACACCAGCCGCCAGCCTGCTCAGGCTGGCGCTTCAGGCAGCCTTCCGCCCGGGCGACCCCGTCGCCCTGCTGTCGCTGCTCAAGCATCCCCTGCTTGGCCTCGGCCTGGAGCGGGCAAGCGTGCGCTATGCGGCCGAAATCGTCGAACTCGTGGGGCTGCGCGGCGGCACAGGGCGTCCGGACGTGGCGTCGCTGCCGCAGCTCTTCGACACCCGGCTCCTCGAATTCGACGGCGGCGGCAATCGCCGCCCACCCTTCTGGTGGCCGCGGCTTTCGGTCAGGCGCATCGAACAGGCGCGCGACCTGCTGATCCGGCTAACGGCCGCGCTGGCGCCGCTGGTTGCTTTTCGCGGCGACGAGAATGCCGATCTTGCCACCCTTGTGCGCGCCAGCGTCGTTGCGCTCGAAAGTCTCGGCCGCGCCGCTGACGGCAGCCTGAGCGAACTCTATGCGGGCGATGCCGGCGAAAAGCTCGCCGAGCTCTTACGCGGGCTGGTCGCGGCCTCGGTGTCGTTCTCCTTCGCCGCTGACGAATGGCCTGACGTGATGGAGGCGCTGATCGCGCCCGAGACGGTCAAGCCGGCGCAGGGCACCGACAGGAACATCGCCATCTGGGGTGTGCTGGAAGCGCGGCTTCAGGATGTCGACACGCTGGTCGTCGGCGGGCTCAACGAAGGCGTGTGGCCGCGCAAGCCGGAGAGCGACCGCTTCATGTCGCGGCTGATGAAGACCGGCATCGATCTTGAACCGCCCGAGCGGCGCATTGGCCTTGCCGCCCATGATTTCCAGATGGCCATGGGCGCCAAAAAAGTGGTGCTGGCTCGCTCCGGCCGCTCCGGCGACGCACCGTCGGTACCTTCGCGCTGGCTGCAGCGCATCCTTACATTCGTCGGCGAGGACCACGCTGCTGCACTTCGCCGGCGCGGCGACGAACTGCTTGCCTGGGCGCGTGCGCTCGATGCCGGCGAAAAGCAGGACTTTGCGCCGAGGCCGCAGCCGAAACCGCCGCTCGCCGCGCGGCCGCACCACTTCTCGGTCACCGAGATCGAAACGCTACGCCGCGATCCCTATGCGGTCTATGCCAGAAGGATACTCGGCCTGATGCCGCTCGATCCGGTCATTCGCGATCCGGGCGCTGCCGAGCGTGGCACGCTGTTTCACGCCATTCTGCACCTCTTCTCGGCGAGGGTGGCCGACCCGCGCGCGCGCGAGGCGCTGGACGGGCTCATCGCCGCAGGCCGCTCCTGCTTTGCCGACGCGGCCCTGCCCGCCGATGTCGAGGCGGTGTGGTGGCCGCGTTTTGAAAAGCTTGCCGCCGGCATCATCGAATGGGAGCGCGGCCGGGCCGCAGCCGTGGCACGGCGGCACGCCGAGGAACGCGCCGAAAAGACCGGTGTGGGCCGCTCCGGCGTAACGCTGTCCGGCTATGCCGATCGCATCGATCTGCTGGCCGGCGGCATGGCCGACATCCTCGATTACAAGACCGGCTCGTCGCCATCCAAAGCACAGGCGCACACGCTGCTGTCGCCGCAGCTGGCGCTGGAGGGCGCGCTGCTGCGGCGCGGCGCCTTCAAGGAGCTTGGCGCATGCGAGCCGTCGCAACTGGCCTTCGTGCGGCTGAGGCCGAATGGCGAAGTGTTCGAGGAATCCATCCTCGAATACAACCGCAAGCCGCGAACCGCCGCCGATCTCGCCGAAGAAGCGTGGGCGCGGCTGGAAAAACTGCTGATCCACTACGCCGACCCGGCGACCGGCTATCTGTCGCGGGCGCTGCCGTTCCGCGAGGGTGAGACCGACGGCGACTACGACCATCTCGCCCGCGTGCTCGAATGGTCGGCCGGCGGCGATGCCGACGACGAGGGAGGGGAGGTATGAAAAAGGCCTATCCCATTCCAAGCGACACTGCCGCGAGCCAGGCAAGCGCCTCCGATCCGCGCAATTCCGCATGGGTGTCGGCCAATGCCGGATCCGGCAAGACCCATGTACTCGCCCAGCGCGTTATCCGGCTGTTGCTGCGCGGCACCGATCCGTCCAAGATCCTGTGCCTGACCTACACGCGTGCCGCCGCCGCCAACATGTCGAACCGGGTGTTTTCGACCCTGTCGCAATGGACGGCCCTGGGCGATGCCGAGCTCTCGACACGGATAGAGGCGCTGGACGGCCGCCAGCCCGACCGCGAAACCATGCGCCGGGCGCGGCGGTTGTTTGCAGAGGCGCTGGAAACACCGGGCGGGCTGAAGATCCAGACCATCCACGCCTTCTGCGAATCGGTGCTGCATCAGTTCCCGCTGGAAGCCAATATCCCTGCGCATTTCGAAATGCTCGATCCGCAAATGGAGGCTTCGCTGTTTGCCGCCGCCCGCCGCGACATGATTTCGGGCGGCGTTGCAGGCGATGCGGCATTGTCCGAGGCCTTCGCCACCGTGCTGGAGCGCGGCGGCGAGCATGGGCTCGACGCACTGCTGGCCGAGATCGTGCGCAAGCGCGATGGTTTGCGTGCGTTCATCGCCGCGGCCGGCGGCGATGGTTTTCAGGCGCTGTTCGACGAGTTCCATTTCCGCGCCGGCCAGACGGCCGAAGGTATAGCCGCTTCGGTTTGGCCGCTGCCCGGCTTCCTGCCGGATTATCTCGTCACCTTTTCACGGGCGGCCGAGGCCGCCGATGCGCGCATCGTGCTGAACAATCTGCTGCCATACGCCCGCCTTGCCTTTGCCGAGGAGGATCCGGTACGTCGCCTGAATTTGCTCTCCAAGGCTTTCCTGAGAGCCGACGGCGAGCCTTACGATCCGGCAAAGACGTTCAAAAGGGCATTGCTTGACCGGCTGCCCGATCTTGCCGAGCGTTATCTGGCGGCGGTCGACGCCATTCTCGAAATCTCCGACCGGCTGGCCTTGTTCAGGATGCTGGAAGGCACGCGTGCGGCGCTGACCATCGCCGACTGGCTGATCGCTCGCTACGAGCAATTGAAGCGCGCCCGCGGCTTCCTCGACTTCAACGACCTGATCACCCGCACGGTCCATCTACTGGCGCGGCCCGACGCCGGCCCATGGGTGCAGTACAAGCTCGACCAGGGCATCGACCACATCCTCCTCGACGAGGCGCAGGACACCAGTCCCGACCAGTGGGAGGTGGTCAAGCGGCTGGCGGAGGAGTTCTTTGCCGGGCTCGGCGCACGCGACGCGGTCCACCGCACCATCTTTGCTGTCGGCGACGAAAAGCAGTCGATCTATTCCTTCCAGGGAGCCGCCCCGGACTCCTTTGCCGACAGCCGGCTTTTGTTTGCCGGCAAAGTCAGATCCGCCGCCGCCGCCTTCGCCGATCTCAAGCTGACCTGGTCGTTTCGCTCGACCGACGACGTGCTTGCGGCCGTGGATCGTGTCTTTGCCGACCCGAACGTGCGGCGCGGCATCAGCCACGATCCCGATCCGCTCGACCACAAGGCGATCCGCAACGATGCGCCGGGCTATGTCGACGTCTGGCCCTCGCTCGGCGCCGACATCGTCGACGAACCGGACGACTGGACGCAAGCGGTGGATCACGCCCACGCACCGGCGGTGCGCGTTGCCGAAAACGTTGCAGCGACCATTGCCGGCTGGATCGGCGGCGGCGAGGTCATCGAAGGGCGTGGCAAGAAACTCCGGCCCGGCGACGTGCTGGTGCTGGTGCGCAAGCGCGACCGCTTCGTCCATGCGCTGACACGGGCGTTGAAGCGCCGCCACATCCCGGTGGCCGGCGCCGACCGGCTCAGCCTGCCTGGCCATATCGCGGTGAAGGACCTGATCGCACTCGGTCATTTTCTCATCCAGCCCGAGGACGATCTGTCGCTGGCCGCCGTGCTGCGCAGCCCGATCTTCGATGTCTCGGAAGAGCAGCTTTTCGCGCTTGCTGCGGAGAGGCCATCGGGCGTCTCGCTGATCGCCTCGCTGCGCCGGCATGCCGGCGAAAGCGAGGCGTTGGCCGCCGTCGTCAGCCGGCTCGGCACATGGTCGAACGAGGCCGCATTCAAGCCGGTGTTCGAATTCTATGCTGCAGCTCTCGCCCGCGACGGCCTGCGCAAGAAGATGATCGCGCGGCTCGGTCCGGAGGCCGGCGATATCCTCGACGAATTCCTGAATTTCTGCCTGGCCGAGGAGCGGACCGGCCTGCCGGGACTGGAATCCTTCCTGTCGACATTGGAAAACGCCGGCCCCGAGATCAAGCGCGAAATGGACCAGACCCGCGACGAGGTTCGCGTCATGACCGTGCATGCCGCCAAAGGCCTGGAAGCGCCGGTGGTATTCCTTGTCGATGGCGGCTCCGCGCCGTTCAGCGACCAGCATCTGCCGAGATTGATGCCGTTCGAAGGCTCGGGCGACTGCTGGGAGGGCAAGGGCTATCTCTGGCGTTCGGCCAGCGATGTCGCCAATGGGTTTTCACGCGCCGCATCGGCCCGCGCCCGCGAGCTCGCCGACGATGAATATCGCCGGCTGCTCTATGTAGGCATGACCCGCGCCGAGGATCGGCTGATCGTCTGCGGCTACCATGGCAAACGGGCGCCGAATACCGGTACCTGGCATTCGATCGTCAGCCGCGCACTGGTCGGTGCCGCGGAGAGCGAAGAACGCCGGCATCCCATCACTGGCGAGACCGTGCATCGTTTCCAGGTGACGAAACTGCCGCCCATGCCACTGGCGGCAGTGAATGAGGCACGACAGGCGGAACGCTTTGCACCACTGCCGGAAACCCTGTTCCGGCCTCTGCCGCCCTTCGAGGAATTGCCGCGGCCGCTCTCGCCGTCCGGCGCCTCGGTGCTGATCGACGAGGCGCGGCAAGCGGTGGCCGACACGCGTTCGCCGGTACTGGATGCCGACGCCGAGCCCGGCTTTGCCGTCATGCGCGGGCTGGCGCTGCACAAATTGCTGCAGATGCTGCCCGGCATCGCCGAGGGAAAACGCCGGGATGCCGCCGAACGCTATCTGGCAAGAGCCGGCGCGGAATGGCTCGACGACGAGCATGACAAGGCCTTGGCTGGCGTTTTCAGAATTCTTGCCGACAGCCGCTTCGCGCCGCTGTTTGCGCCAAACTCGCGCGCCGAAGTCGCCATCATGGGCAGCCTGGAGGTAAGGGGCAAACTGCGCTCGATTTCCGGCAAGATCGACCGGTTGGCAATAACGCCGGACAAGGTTTCGATCGTCGACTACAAGACCAATCGGCCAGCGCCAGCTACGCTCGCCGAAGTGCCGCAAGCCTATGTTCTGCAGCTCGCACTTTATCGCGCGCTGCTTCAGCCGCTCTATCCGGGACGCGAGGTCTCGGCGGCGCTGCTGTTCACCGAGGCGCCGCGGCTGATCGAGCTGCCGGCGGCGGCCATGGACGATGCGCTTGCTAGACTCACGGGAGCGTGACACAACACTTGCTTGAACACGGACGCGATCACCACCACATTTGGTGCGACGAACAAATCGAAAGGATGTCAGCATGGCCACCGTCAAGGTCGACAAGAGCAATTTCCAGGCCGACGTGCTCAACGCCAAGGAGCCGGTCGTGGTCGATTTCTGGGCGGAATGGTGCGGCCCGTGCAAGATGATCGCCCCGGCGCTCGAGGACATTGCCATCGAACTCGGCAGCAAGATAAAGATCGCCAAGCTCAACATAGACGAGAATCCTGAGCTGGCCGCGCAGTTCGGCGTGCGCTCGATCCCGACACTGATGATCTTCAAGGGCGGCGAAGTCGCCGACATGAAGGTCGGTGCTGCGCCGAAAACGGCATTGTCGCACTGGATCAACGGCAGTCTCGCCTGATCCGATCAAAATTTTGCAGAAAAGCCCGGCCTCGCGCCGGGCCTTTTTTGCTGGCGTCATTGGTGGGCCGCTCTGGCACTCGCGGCTTGCCGCCCGGTATTCTTCTCTTCTGAATTCAAAGGAGAAGCGATATGACCGGATCCGCCAAGGCCACCGTCTTCATCGACAATGAGCGCGTCATCGTCACCGAATACCGCTTCGCCCCGGGAGACAACACCGGCTGGCATCGCCATGGCCACGACTATGTGATCGTGCCGTTGACCGACGGCAAGGTGAAGCTCCTGACCAAGGATGGCGAATCCTTTGCCGAGATGAAGAAGGGCACGCCGTATTTCCGCAACGAGGGCGTCGAACATGACGTCATCAGCGCAAACGATGGCGAATTCGCCTTCATCGAGGTCGAGCTGAGGTAGTCCACCTACCATCGGCTGCGCCGCTACAATTGTCCCGGCGAGGCGCGATCACCAATCCGCGATACGATCGCCACCGACGAATTGTGCGCTTTTCTCAGTATATTCAAACAGTTCGATCTTCACGCCGTTGGGGTCGCGGATCCAAGCCTGGTAGGTGTCATCGCACGCGCGTTTCTTTGAAGTGACATCAACGCCCTTTGACCTCAGATGGGCGATCGCGGCGTCGATGTTTTCCACTTCGAGGCAGAAGTGGTTGATCTGGTTCAAGTCGCCATAGCTGGCGCCGTCTTTCTGGAACACCTCGACATGGCTACGGCTGCCGCAATTGAGGTAGAAGCCGAAAATCTTCCCGTCGCGCAGGAAATTGAACTGGGTGTCCATGCCGAGGACGTCCCGATAGAAGCTTCGCGTCATCTCCAGGTCATTCGCGAAAATGCAAACGTGAGCGAGCTGCTTTACCTTGATCATGATTGGCTCCTCGCGGTGGTCTGATAAATGTGGCGTCACCGTGGCCCGGCTGAAGCACGCCTCAAACCGGCGGCGTGCCGTTTTCGGCCAATACCGCGCCGGCCAGGTAAAGTGACCCGCCAATCAGGATGCGCGGCGGCGGTCCGTCCCATGTGTCGCGCAGCAGCATCAGCGCATTGGCGACGGAACTGACCGGTTCGGCCGACAGGCCGGCCTCAATGGCGCGGGTCGCCAGCTCGTCGTTCGGCACGCCCGCGTCGCTCAGGCTCACCGGCACGGTGTAGACATGCCGGACCAGCCCTTTGAAGGCGCGGAAATAGCCGCTCTGGTCCTTGGTGTTGATCATGCCCGAGATCAGGAACAGCGGACGCGGGTTCTTTTCCTCCTGCTCGGCCAGCGCCTCGGCGACGACCACGCCAGCGCCGGGATTGTGGCCGCCGTCGAGCCAGATGTCGGCGCCCTTCGGCGCCAGTTCGCTCAGCCGTCCTTGCGGCAGCTTTTGCATGCGGCCCGGCCAGGCAACATTCGCCATCGCCTTCTCGGCAGCGCGGTGGCTGATCTCGAAGCCCGCCGCCTTGACCGCCGCGATCGCCGCCGCCGCATTGGCGAATTGATGGCGCCCCGGCAGGCGCGGCGGCGGCAGGTCCATCAATCCGTCTTCGTCCTGATAGACCATGCGGCCGTTTTCCTCATAGGCAAGGAAATCCTGGCCATAGACGAAGGCGGGGCAGTCGAGCCGCTCGGCGGTTTCGATGAGCACCTGCTGCGCCGTCTCGCTTTCCTGCGCGCCGATGACGACCGGGCATCCGCGCTTGATGATGCCGGCCTTTTCGGCGGCGATCAGCTCGACGCGGTCGCCGAGATAGGCTTCGTGGTCGAGCGACACCGGCATGATCACCGACGCGGCCGGCTCGGCGATGACATTGGTGGCGTCGAAGCGGCCGCCAAGGCCAACCTCGAGGATGACGGCATCGGCCGGATGTTCGGAAAACAGCAGGAAGGTGACGGCGGTGAGGATTTCGAAGACGGTGATCTTCTGGCCTTGATTGGCTTTGGCGACGCGGGCGATGGCTTCGGCGAAGACCTTGTCGTCCACCAGCCTGCCGCCGGCATCTGCGGCCAGCCGGTAGCGCTCGTGCCAGTTCACCAGATGTGGCGAGGTGTGGACGTGGACGCGGTAGCCGGCGGCTTCGAGCAGCGCCCGTGAAAAAGCAGCACAGGAGCCCTTGCCGTTGGTGCCGGCGATGTGGATGACCGGCGGCAGCTGGTCCTGCGGATTGCCGAGCCGCTCGAGCAGCCGCGAAATGCGGTCGAGCGAAAGGTCGAAGCCCTTCGGGTGAAGCGCCATCAGGCTTTCGATTTCGCGGTCGGCGGCAAGCGTGGTCATGAAGGAATCCTACGCGCGCGCACAACGGCACACAACAGCCGCTCGCGCCGCGTGATGTCGCGTCAGGCTTGCGGCCGGGCTTCGGCCGGTATCGCCACCGGCGGCAGGATTTCCGGCTCCCGCGGGTTTTGCTCTTCCGGCAGCTTGAGCAGCATTCTCAGCAGCCGCGCAACCGTCTGGCGCATCTCCAGCCGCGACACCACCATGTCGACCATGCCGTGTTCCATCAGATATTCGGCGCGCTGGAAGCCGTCGGGCAGCTTTTCGCGGATGGTCTGCTCGATGACGCGCGGTCCGGCAAAGCCGATCAGGGCGCCGGGCTCGGCAATATGCACGTCGCCCAGCATGGCGTAGGAGGCGGTGACGCCGCCGGTTGTCGGGTTGGTCAGGACGACGATATAGGGGAGGCTGGCCTCCTTCAGCCTGTCAACGCCGATCGTGGTCCGTGGCAGCTGCATCAGCGACAGGATGCCTTCCTGCATTCGGGCGCCGCCGGAGGCCGCAAACAGGATCAGCGGCCGCTTGCGCTGCAAGGCGACCTCGAAACCATGCACGATGGCGTCGCCGGCCGCCATGCCGAGCGAGCCGCCCATGAAGGCAAAATCCTGCACCGTCACCACCACCGGCAGGCCTTCGACCGTACCCAGCGCATTGATGATGGCATCTTCCAGGCCGGTCTTGGCCTTGGCATCCTTCAGCCGGTCCACATAGCGCTTCTCGTCGCGGAACTTCAGTGGATCCTGCACCACCTTGGGGTTTTCCAGTGTCTCGTATTTGCCGTCGTCGAGGAAGAATTTCAGCCGTTCCTTGGCCGAGATCTTCATGTGGTGGCCGGAGGACGGGATGACGAACTGGTTCTGCTCCAGATCCTTGTGGAACACCATTTCGCCGGTCTCGGGATCCTTGATCCACAGGTTTTCCGGCATGTCGGTGCGGCGGCCGAGCATCGAATTGATCTTCGGACGGACGTAATTGGTGATCCAGTTCATCGCTTCGGCTCCTGTCCCTTAAGAAGACGTAGGAAGATTATTCGGCCGCAGCAAGGCGAGCCGCGCGAACCCCTTGCGAAAGCCCGCTGACCAGCGTGGCGACGGCCTCGGCCGGATCGGCGGTCTTTTCGGCCTTCGGCCCGAGCACGTTGGCGACGGCATTGACAATCGCGGTGCCGACAACGACGCCGTCGGCCGACGCGCCGATGGTGCGCGCCTGCTCTGCGGTCTTGACGCCGAAGCCGACGCAGACCGGCAGGTCGGTATGGCTCTTGATGCGCTTAACCGCTGCCGCCACCTTGCCGGTGTCGGCCAGCGCCGAACCGGTGATACCGGTCATCGACACATAATAGACGAAGCCGGAGGTGTTCTGCAGCACCTTGGGCAGGCGCTTGTCGTCGGTGGTCGGCGTCGCCAGCCGGATGAAATTGATGCCGGCCTTGAGTGCCGGGATACAAAGTTCCTCGTCCATTTCAGGCGGCAGGTCGACGACGATCAGCCCGTCTATACCGCTGGCCAGCGCATCGCTCAGGAAGCGCTCGACGCCGTAGATGTAGATCGGATTGTAATAGCCCATCAAGACGATCGGCGTTTCACTGTCGCCGGCGCGGAATTCCGAGGCCATCTTCAGCGTCTTGACCAAGGTCTGGCCGCCCTTCAGCGCCCGCAGGCCGGCCGCCTGGATCGCCGGGCCGTCGGCCATCGGATCGGAAAACGGCATGCCTAACTCGATGATGTCGCTGCCGGCGCCGGGCAGCGCCTTCATTATCGACAGGGACGTGTCGTAGTCCGGATCGCCGCCCATGAAATAGGTGACGAGTGCCGGTCGCCCCTCGGCCTTCAGCTTTGCCATGCGGCGGTCGATACGGGTGGCCATGATCAGATCTCCATGCCCAGCATATTGGCCACCGTATGCACGTCCTTGTCGCCGCGGCCCGACAGGTTGACGATGACGATCTGGTCCTTGTCCATATCAGGCACGATCTTCACCGCCTGTGCGATGGCATGGGCCGATTCCAGCGCCGGAATGATGCCCTCGACGCGTGTCGTCAGCTGGAACGCCTCCAGCGCCTCGTCGTCGAGGATCGGCACATAGTCGACGCGGCCGGAATCGCGCAGCCATGAGTGCTCCGGCCCAACGCCGGGATAGTCGAGGCCGGCCGAGATCGAGTGGCCGTCCATGATCTGGCCGTCGGCGTTCTGCAGGAGGTAGGTACGGTTGCCATGCAGCACGCCGGGCGCGCCGGCACTCATCGAGGCGCAATGCTCGATGCCGTCGAGCCCGCGGCCGCCGGCTTCGACGCCGATGATGCGGACCTGCCTGTCATCGAGGAAGGGATGGAACAGGCCGATAGCGTTGGAACCGCCGCCGACACAAGCGATGATGGTGTCCGGCAGCCGGCCTTCCTGCTCGAGGATCTGGGCGCGCGCCTCGGTGCCGATCACCGACTGGAAGTCGCGCACCAGCTCCGGATAGGGATGCGGGCCGGCGGCGGTGCCGATCAGGTAATAGGTATCCTCGACATTGGTCACCCAGTCGCGCAGGGCCTCGTTCATGGCATCCTTCAGCGTGCCGTGGCCGGCCGTCACCGGCCGCACCTCGGCGCCCAGAAGCTTCATGCGAAAGACGTTGGGGCTTTGCCGGGCGACATCGGTCGCGCCCATATAGACGATACAAGGAAGCCCGAAGCGCGCCGCCACCGTAGCGGAAGCGACGCCATGCTGGCCGGCGCCGGTCTCTGCGATGATCCGCGTCTTGCCCATGCGCTTGGCGAGCAGGATCTGGCCGAGGCAGTTGTTGATCTTGTGCGAGCCGGTGTGGTTCAGGTCCTCGCGCTTGAAATAGACCTTTGCGCCGCCGCCGTGGCCCTTCGCCGAGGACACCTCACGAAGATGCCTGGTCAGGCCTTCGGCGAAATAGAGCTTCGACGGCCGCCCGGCGTAATGCGTCGAGAGATCGGTCAGTTCGGCCTTGAAATCCGGGTCGTTCTTGACCTCGTTCCAGTGCCGCTCCAGCTCAAGGATCAGCGGCATCAGCGTTTCGGCAACGAAACGACCGCCAAAAATGCCGAACATGCCCTGCTCGTCGGGGCCGGTGCGGAAGGAATTCGGTATCGCCGGCTTGTCCATCGCCGATCTCCTGGTCTGTGGTTTGAAGCGCGGTCAGGCGGCGCGGTTGTCGCGTGCTGCCCCGACGGCCCGGAAAAACTGTTCGATCAGCGCCGGTTCCTTGATGCCCGGCGCGCTCTCCACGCCCGAGGAAACATCTATTCCGGGCGGGTTCGCCAGCCGAAGGGCGTCGCCGATATTGCCGGCATTGAGCCCTCCGGAAAGCATGTAATCGACGCCGGCGTCAAGGCCGGCCAGAACGCGCCAGTCGAAGGCAAGGCCGTTGCCGCCCGGCAATTCCGAACCCTTAGGCGGCTTGGCATCGAACAGGAAGCGGTCGGCAATGCCGATGAAGGGTTTGACCCGCCCGAGATCGGCGGCCTCGCTGACCGGCAGCGCCTTCATCACCGGCAGGCCGTAGCGCGCCGTCAGATCGGCCACCCGGTCGGGTGTTTCGGCGCCGTGAAGCTGCAGCATGTCGGGCTGCATTTTTTCGACGATCTCGTCCAGGAACGCATCGCCGGCGTCGACCGTCACCGCAACCGCCTTGGCCTTGCCGCGCGCCGCTTCGCGCAGGCGGCCGGCTTCCGCCGGCTCGACGTAGCGCGGGCTTTTGGCAAAGAAAATGAAGCCGACATGGCTGGCGCCGCCGGCCAATGCCGCGGCCAGTGCCTTGTCGGTCTTCAACCCGCATATCTTGATGTCGAGCGCCATGGCGCGGGATTGGCACGAAACGGCCAAAGAGTCGAGAAAAAGCATCCCGTTTGCCGCCAGCGCGGAACGCGCTACCTTGCTAATGTAAGAGCGCAACGCGCTACCTTGCTAATCTAAGAGCGCAACGCGCTACCTCGCTCAGGCACTAAGGCGGGAGAACAAAGATCATGCCGGAAAAGACCGTCGCGGAACTCAGGCAAAAGCTGGCGCAGGCCCACGAGGTCATCGCTCATTTGATGGACAAGGCAGCCTTCAATGGCGCCGAGGCGCACCGGGCGCTGGCTTATTTCAGCAACGATGGCTTCGAGAAGGATTTCTTGCCCTGGCCGCGCCATGTCGATGAGGGGTTGCGGCCGGAGGAGTTGAACGCGGCGAATGACGATTGAGCAATTGAGCCCTGATCAAAAGCGCACTCTGTCAATGGAGTGTTCCTCCTCTCAACGCGCGACTTAGGTTGTTCATGGCCTCCAACGGAAAGTCATGTTTGCGCCAGTTTTCCTTGTAACCTTCGAGGCCATGTGTGTTCAAAACCTCACGCGCGGCACTGAGAACTGCTTCTGCGAACTCTCGCAACCCGGATGTGGCTTCAAGTTTCACCTCGCCGAAGTCGTCTGGCTCGTCAGACCAGATTTCTGAAAATTCCAGTATCTGCACTCTGACAAAAGCGCCTTCCGGCACCAGTACGAAGCGATACTCACCGGGTTCATCACAGAAGCGTGCGACCGAATACCTGGTGCCTTTCAGCGCGTTCAGCGTGGCGCCAAGCAGCTCGTTGAGGGCATCGCCCAGATAAGACGCCGACACGGTCGCCTGAAGGTCCCCAACCGTGACATCGCACATCGCCCAGCCCGCTCCAATCAGCCGGTATTCGATCCGCGCAGGCATCAATCACTCGAACGCGATCGCCTGCAGCGCGCCGCCATTGCGCTTGAGCCAATCCTTGCAGCGCTCGGTATCCGGGCAAAGCTGCTCGCATAGTTTCCAGAATTTCGGGCCGTGGTTCATCTCCTTGAGATGCGCCACCTCATGCGCGACCAGGTAGTTTATCACCGGCCGCGGCGCCATCATGATGCGCCAGGAAAACGACAGATTGCCATCCGACGTGCACGATCCCCAGCGGCTCGACGTATCCTTGAAGCGGATCGCCTTGGCGCGCTTGCCGACCGCCGCACTGTGTTTGGTCACCAGCGCTTCGATCTCGCGCTTGGCTTCGCGCTTCAGGAAATCGGCGATGCGGCGCGGCAGATGCACGCGTTCGCCATGCACGATCATCAGCGGCCCGCGATCGTCGCGCGACAGCGTGACGGTTCCGCGTTTCGACGGTTCATGGACGATGCGATGCGGCACGCCGCGCACCGGTACCTTGATGCCGGGCCGCACTTGCGGCCGGTTGGGTACCTTGGCCAGCCTTTGCTCCAGCCAGTCCTGATGGCGGTCGAGGAATTTTTCCACCTCGCCGCGGCGCAGCCCCGGCGGCACGGTGATGCGCAGACCACGGCCGCCGGAATCGATGCGCAGCGTCAGGCGCCGCGCCCGGTCGTTCTCGACGATCTTGAGCGGCAGCGTGCGGCCGGCAACGCAATGCTCGCGCTCCACGACGGGCGTGGGCTTGGGTTTCGTCGGGGTGCGGAAGAAGCCGAAGGACATTCCGGGACGATACGTGATTCGAGGGAAACGACTAGAACAAAAAAGAAACGGCGCCGCTAACGCGACGCCGTTGGATTATCTATCTGGGCACGGGACCTTACTCGTCGAGCAGGCCTGGCGTGGAGTTGCCGCCGCGTTTGTTGTTCGTCGTCGAGCCAGTTGACCCACCCGTCGTGGGCGACGTCGACTTGTTGCGGTTGGCCATGAAGCGATCGAACTCTTCCTGGTCCTTGGCGCGGCGCAATTCGCGGGCATATTCATCGAACTCGCTCAGCATCTCGTCGAGCTTGCGGCGTTCCTCGGCAAGCCGCTCGAGTTCCTTTTCGCGCCAGTCGTCGAAAGCGACGTTGCCGGTGCGTGCGGAGCCATGGCCCCAGCGCGCGGCCCTGTCGGAACCGCGGCGGCAACCGGCGAAGATGCCGTCGGTGGCGCGGTTGACGTCGCGCTTGAAGCCCTCGAGCCGGTCGCCCCAGATGATGTAGGCGAGCATGGCTAAGCCGAGCGGCCAGAACACCATGAACCCGATCACCATCAACGCGATGGTCGCCGGCGTCCAGGCCGGACGGATCAATGCAGATGTGTTCATTTCTCCCAATCCTTCAGTTGGAGACAGCCAATTCCGGCTGCGTGGAATCGAAATGGGATGAAGAAAACGGCGATTCAAGACAGCAGCCGCCAAAACCGGACAAGCGGCTGAAATGATTATCGCTTTTTGAGCTTTTCGAGGAAAAGAGCAGCCAGACCCCGTAAGGGGGCAATGTCGCCGACGGTTCTGCAGTGAAAATCCAGCGCCGATCGCGTCTGCTGGCTGAGTGCAATGGTTTGACGCTTCGAAGCCGTCCGTTCAAAAATCCAGAGGCGCATTGTCGACGACCTCTTTCATCACGAAGAAGGTTCTCGTCTGGCGAACGCCAGGCAGTGCGATCAATTGGTCCCCGTGGATTCGGTTGAAATCCGCCATGTCACCAACCCTGATCTTCAGAAAATAGTCGAAGTCGCCTGCCACCAGATGGCAGTCGAGGATGAATTTCAGCTTGGCGACGGCCTTTTCGAATTCCGCGAAACTCTCCGGGGTCGAACGGTCGAGTACGACGCCAACCATCACCAACGCGCCTCTGTCGACCTTCTGCGGGGTCACCATCGCCCTGACATGGCTGATGTAGCCTTCATCGAACAGGCGTTGCGTCCGGCGGTGGCACGTCGCCGGGCTAACAGCGACCGACTGCGCCAGCTCCGCATTGGTCAGTCGCCCATTGCCCTGGAGCAGGCGCAACATTTTCAGGTCGATCCGGTCGAGCGCTGCGCGCATGAAAGATTCTTCCGTTATTCGGATTAAGACTCGAATATATATGACATTTCAATGCCATGAAGCGATATTTTGGATATTCTGGGCTCGATCTTTGAGAGCACATTTCAAGGCAGAGCTGATAGTGTTCATCGCACCACACCGCAATGAATGGAACAAGCGAGGCACTCTCATGCTCGAGAAATTCGAACGTTATCCGCTCACATTCGGGCCGACCCATATCGAGAAACTGGAGCGGCTTGGTGGTCATCTCGGCGGGAAGGTCGATCTCTATGCCAAGCGGGAGGATTGCAATTCCGGCCTTGCCTTCGGTGGCAATAAACTGCGCAAGCTCGAATACATCGTCCCGGACGCGATCGCCTCAAACGCCGATACGCTGGTGTCGATCGGTGGCGTCCAATCCAACCATACGCGCATGGTGGCGGCCGTCGCGGCGAAGATCGGCATGAAGTGCCGCCTCGTGCAGGAAAGCTGGGTGCCCCACGAGGACGCCGTCTACGATCGCGTCGGCAATATCCTTTTGAGCCGGATCATGGGCGCTGATGTCCAGATGGTCGATGAGGGTTTCGACATCGGGATTAGGGAAAGCTGGGAACAGGCAATCGCGGATGTGAAGGCCAAGGGTGGCAAACCCTATCCAATTCCGGCCGGGGCTTCGGTACACAAATATGGCGGCCTGGGCTATGTCGGCTTTGCCGAGGAGGTCCGCGCGCAGGAGAAGGAGCTCGGCTTCGCCTTCGACTACATCGTCGTTTGTACCGTCACCGGTTCGACTCACGCCGGCATGCTGGTCGGCTTCGCCAAGGACGGCCGCGAGCGCAAGGTGATCGGCATCGACGCATCCTGCACCCCGGCGCAGACCAAGGCGCAAGTGCTCAAGATCGCGCAGAGCACCGCGACGCTGGTCGAACTCGGCAAGGATCTCGATGAGAACGATGTCGTCCTGATCGAAGATTATGCCTATCCGGTCTACGGCGTCCCCTCGCAGGAGACGAAGGAAGCAATCCGTCTCTGCGCGCGTCTTGAAGGCATGATCACGGATCCGGTCTATGAGGGAAAATCCATGCAGGGCATGATCGATCTCGTGAGCAAGGGTTATTTTCCCAAGGGATCGAAAGTGCTCTACGCCCACCTTGGCGGCGCTCCGGCCATCAACGGATATGCTTATACGTTCCGCAACGGCTGAATCTATCCCGCCTGCCGCACCATCGCGTCCACCGCCCGCACCAGCATGTCGAGATCCTGCGGCCGCGACAGGCGGTGGTCGCCGTCCGGAATGAGCGACAGCGTGACGTCGTCGGCCGGCAGCAGGCTGACCAGCTTCAGCGCATGGCTCGACGGCACGTCGGGATCGGCCAGCCCTTGCAGGATGTGGACCGGACAGTGCGTGTCGATCGGCCCGGTCATCACCCGGTTGTTGCGGCCGTCCTCGATCAGTGCGCGCGTGTAGATGTACGGTTCGGCGGAATAGTCCGACGGCTCCTCGAAAAAGCCCTTTTTCCTGAGGTTGCGCTTCTGCGCCCCGGTCAGCACCGGCTCCACCAGTTCGAATGTGAAATCGGGCGCCGGGGCCAGCAGCACAAGGCCGGCGACGCTGTTCTCGCCCGCCTTGCGCAATTCCTGCACCATGCGCAGCGCGATCCACGCGCCCATCGACGAGCCGACCAGGATTTGCCTGCCCTGGGTGAAACGGCGGTAAACGGCCAGGCTCTCGCCCAGCCATTTCGAGATGGTGCCGTCGGCAAAGGCGCCACCCGATTCGCCGTGGCCGGAATAATCGTGGCGGAGAAAGGCGCGGCCTTCTTTGCGCGTCCATTCCGACAGTGTTTCGGCCTTGGTGCCCAGCATGTCCGATTTGTAGCCGCCAAGCCAGACGATACCGGGCTCGGCACCTGCCGCATGCCTGACGGCGATGCTCGTCCCGTCGACGTCCAGGAAGATCGGGGTGGTGCTCATGGTGTATTCCCTCACGCCGGTCTTTTGGCACAGCAAGGCATTCAACGAAAAGTGCTCCGCCCTTTCTTCGCTTGGTGCAGAGGAGCATTCCATCGGGCAGGTGATTTCCTGAGAATGCTGTGCTATTGACTCCGACCGCGCGCTCACCACATTGCGCGTTCGCAATTCTGAACTGAAGAACCCCTTAACGAAACGGCTCAAGGAGACCACGACCATTCGCAGACCTTTCAAAGCAGCGGCGCCCACCAAGGAAGGCCCGCGCTCCAACCGTGACATCCGGGTTCCCCGGGTCCAGCTAATCGACGCCGAAGGCCAGAACCGCGGCGATGTCTCCATCAACGACGCATTGCTGCTCGCCGAAGAGGCGGGGCTCGATCTGGTCGAGATATCGCCCAATGCAGTGCCGCCCGTCGTAAAAATCCTCGATCTCGGCAAGCTGAAATACGCCAACCAGAAGAAGGCGGCCGAGGCGCGCAAGAACCAGAAGGTCATCGAGATCAAGGAGATCAAGATGCGCCCGAACATCGACAGCCACGACTATGAGACCAAGATGAAGGCCGTCCGGCGCTTTTTCGAGGAAGGCGACAAGGTCAAGCTGACATTGCGCTTCCGCGGTCGCGAGATGGCGCATATGGAACTCGGCATGCAGCTTCTGAACAAGGTTCGCGAGGAAGTGGCGCCCATCGCCAAGGTCGAAGCCGAACCGAAGCTCGAAGGCCGCCAGATGATGATGGTGCTGGCGCCCCGCTAAAGCGCGTTGCGCTTTAGTTCTGTTTTGTGCATGTCGTTGTCGCAAAACCGCTGCGCACTTTTGGGCGACGTGCATAAAATCCGCCTGAATCATGTTGCAAGGCGTCCCGGCGATCGGCGGGGCGCCTGTTTTCTTGACCAGACGCTGCGATCGCCGGCGAGAGCAACGACGCTCTGGTTCCCTCGACGATCGGATTCCCGACATGGTCAATGACGTCAAGCATTCGGAAGCCAAATATGGGCTGGGCAGCTACCAGCACACGCGCAGGATGGTGCTTGCCGTCGTCGTCGTCGTCCTGTTCGCGATGCTTTTGTTCGGGCAGTCGGTTTTTCCGCCCGATACGCCTGTGCATGAAACAATCGAAATGGTTGGCGTCGTGCTGATCTTTCTCGGCATTGTCGGACGCTTGTGGTCGACGCTCTATATCGGCGGTCGCAAATCCTCCGAAGTGGTGACCGGCGGACCGTATTCGATTACGCGCAACCCACTCTATGTCTTCTCTACTTTAGCTGCCGCCGGTGTCGGCGCACAGATCGGCTCCATCACCGCCACGATCGGCTTTGGAGCGCTCTGCGCGGGTGCCTTTTACATCGTTATCCTGCGCGAGGAGAAATTCCTCAAGCAGGCTCTCGGCGCGCCATACCAGGCCTACCTGGCGAAAGTGCCGCGCTTCTTCCCGAAACTGTCGCTGTATCAGGAAGGCGACACCGGCAGCTTCAAGCCGCGCCTGCTGCGAACCACGCTGCTGGACGGGCTGGTGTTCCTCGTTGCCTTGCCGGCTTTCGAACTGATCGACGGCGCCCAGCAGTCCGGCATATTGCCGGTGCTGTTCCGTTTCCCCTGAGTACAGTGTTGCTGAGTACAGTGTTGCTGAGCACGGGGTGTTGCACGCGCTCCCGCTTTGACGTATAGGACCGCCGTTCCCAAAAAACCGCCCGGCAGGGCATGCCGTGGCGGTTTCATTTGCTTTTCGGGCTTTGGTCGGCCTGAAGCGAACAAAAAGCGCATTGGTGCGCATATAAACGGAGTAGCAAAATGCCCAAGATGAAGACCAAATCGGCCGCCAAGAAGCGGTTCAAGATCACAGGTACGGGTAAAGTTCTGTCGGCTGCGGCCGGCAAGCGTCACGGCATGATCAAGCGTTCCAACAAGTTCATTCGAAATGCCCGCGGCACGATGGTTCTGGCTGAACCGGATGGCAAGAAGGTCATCAAGAATTTTCTGCCGAACGGCCTCTAGGGCATGATGCCAAAAAGTTGCAGACTTTTTGGAAACATCATGCGCCAAAATAAGAGCATTCGGTCTGGACACGCATTTGTTTTACGCAATTCCGAACGGAAAACCGCCAGGCACTTTTCCTGGAATTGCTTTTAAGGAGATCATGACATGGCACGCGTAAAGAGAGGCGTCACCTCGCACGCCAAGCACAAGAAGGTCCTGAAAGCCGCCAAGGGTTTTTACGGCCGTCGCAAGAACACCATCCGCATCGCCAAGCAGGCGGTGGAAAAGTCGCTGCAGTACGCCTATCGCGACCGCAAGAACCGCAAGCGCTCGTTCCGCGCGCTGTGGATCCAGCGCATCAATGCGGCGACGCATGAGCATGGCCTGACCTATGGCCGTTTCATCGACGGTCTCAACAAGGCCGGGATCGAGATCGATCGCAAGATCCTGTCGGACATGGCCATCCACGAGCCGCAGGCCTTCGCCGCACTCGTGGCCAAGGCCAAGGTCGCGCTCGAATACCTGAAGAATACCACGCCGAATGCTTTTGAAAGCGCTGTCGCTTAAGACCAGCGCTTCCCAAGCTATTCGACACTTGATTTGGGAAACCCGCGCTGGCAGGGCTGGCGCGGGTTTTTCTTTGCTTCCAATCGGATCCGGAACATGAGTGACATGGAAACTCTCGAAAATTCCCTGATGGCCGAGATCGCCTCGGCCGCCGACGAGCATGCGATCGAGGCGGTGCGTGTCTCTGCCCTTGGCAAGAAGGGCTCGGTTTCCGAGATGCTGAAGACACTCGGCTCGATGAGCGCCGAGGAGCGACAGGTCAAAGGCCCGGCAATCAACGGCCTCAAGAACCGCGTCACCGAGGCACTTTCGGCGCGCCGCGCCGAGCTGAAAGATGTGGCGATCACGGCACGGCTTGCCGCCGAGAAGGTCGACGTCAGCTTGCCGGTCAGGCAATCGCCGGCCGAGCGCGGCCGCATCCATCCGATCAGCCAGGTTATCGACGAGATCGCGGCGATTTTCGGCGATCTCGGCTTTGCCATCGCCGAAGGTCCGGACATCGAGACCGACTATTACAATTTCACCTCGCTGAACTTCCCGGAAGGCCACCCGGCGCGCGAGATGCACGACACGTTCTTCTTCCAGCCGGACGAGCAGGGGGAGCGCAAGCTTTTGCGCACCCACACCTCGCCGGTGCAGATCCGCACCATGGAGATGCAGAAGCCGCCGATCCGCATCGTCATTCCCGGCAAGACCTACCGGCAGGATTCCGATGCCACCCACTCGCCGATGTTCCATCAGGTCGAGGGGCTGGTGATCGACAAATCGGCCAACGTCGCCAACATGAAATGGGTGCTGGAGGAGTTCTGCAAGGCCTTCTTCGAAGTGCCGAGCGTCAAGATGCGCTTCCGGCCGTCCTTCTTCCCGTTCACCGAGCCCAGCCTCGAGGTCGACATCCAGTGCGACCGTTCGCGGCCCGGCGAGGTGCGCTTCGGCGAGGGCTCGGACTGGATGGAGATCCTCGGCTGCGGCATGGTCCACCCCAATGTGCTCCGTTACGGCGGGCTCGATCCCGACGAATACCAGGGCTTCGCCTGGGGCATGGGCATCGACCGCATCGCCATGCTGAAATACGGCATGCCGGATCTGCGCGCCTTCTTCGACGCCGATGTGCGCTGGCTGTCGCATTACGGTTTTAGGCCGCTTGACATGCCGACGCTGTTCGGGGGCTTGAGCGCGTGACGACCGGGCCGCAGCAAATCCGCGGGCAGCTCGCCTTCCTGCACATGTCCGACGCGCGGCCGCATAGCTTCAAGTGCAGCGTGCCCAGACCAGACGGAACACAGTCATGAAACTCACCCTCTCCTGGCTCAAGGATCATCTCGAGACCGACGCCTCGCTGGCGGAAATCGTCGAGCGTCTCACCTCGATCGGCCTCGAGGTCGAGCATGTCGACGACCGGGCGAGCCTGGCCCCCTTCGTCATCGCCAAGGTGCTGACGGCGGTCCAGCATCCCGACGCCGACCGGCTTCGCGTGCTGACCGTCGACACCGGTGACGGCAAGCCGCCGGTGCAGGTCGTGTGTGGAGCGCCGAACGCCCGCGCGGGCCTGATCGGCGCCTTTGCAGCACCGGGCACCTATATTCCTGGCATCGACGTGACGCTGACCGTCGGCAAGATCCGCGGCGTTGAAAGCCACGGCATGATGTGCTCCGAGCGCGAGCTCGAATTGTCCGAGGAGCATGACGGCATCATCGACCTTCCGGCCGATGCGCCGGTCGGCACCAGCTTCGCCGCCTATGCCCATCTCGATGATCCGCTGATCGAGATCAATCTGACGCCGAACCGGCCGGATGCGACCAGTGTCCATGGCATCGCCCGCGATCTGGCGGCGAGCGGGCTCGGCACGCTGAAGAGCGCGCCGATAGAGCCGATCCCCGGCAAGGGCGAGACGCCGGTCAAGGTGACGATCGAAGCGCCGGAGCTCTGTCCCGGCTTTGCGCTGCGCCTGGTGCGCGGCGTCAAGAACGGACCGTCGCCGAAATGGCTGCAGCAAAGGCTTCTCGCCATCGGCTTGAGGCCGATCAGCGCGCTCGTCGATATCACCAATTACGTCACCTTCGACCGCGGCCGGCCGCTGCATGTCTTCGACGCTGCGAAGGTCACCGGCAATCTCGCCGTGCGCCGGGCGCGTGATGGCGAAAAGGTGCTGTCGCTCGACGGCCGCGAATACACGCTGACGCCGGAGATCTGCGTCATCGCCGACCAGGACGGCATCGAATCGATTGCCGGCATCATGGGCGGCGAGCATTCCGGCTGCGACGAGAACACCACCGACGTGCTGATCGAGTCGGCGCTTTGGGACCCGATCACCACCGCCCGCACCGGCCGCACACTCGGCATCATCACCGACGCGCGCTATCGGTTTGAGCGCGGCGTCGACCCGGAAATGATGGTTCCCGGCTTGGAGCTGGCAACGAAGCTGGTGCTCGATTTCTGCGGCGGTACGCCGGCGCAAACCGAAGTCGTCGGCTATGCCGGCCATCAGCCGAAGATCGTCTCGTTCCCCCTGTCGGAAGTGAAGCGGCTGACCGGCATCGAAGTGCCGCGCGCGACAAGCCTCGACATTTTAGCCCGCCTCGGCTTCAAGCCGGAGGGCACGGGCGATGTCGTCAATGTGGCGGTCCCGTCCTGGCGGCCGGATGTCGACGGCAAGGCCGACCTGGTCGAGGAGGTCATGCGCATCCACGGCGTCGACAATATCGCGCCGCAGCCGCTTGGTTCGCACGATGCGGTCAACGCCAGGATCCTGACTGTGCTGCAGATCCGCACCCGCGCCGCCAAGCGGGCGCTTGCCGTGCGTGGCATGATGGAGGCCATCACCTGGTCGTTCGTTCCGGCAAAACACGCCGAATTGTTCGGCGGCGGCCAGCAGGCGCTGAAGCTTGCCAACCCGATCGCCGCCGATATGTCGGACATGCGGCCGTCGCTGCTGCCGGGGCTGATTGCGGCAGCACAGCGCAATGCCGACAGGGGCATCGGCGATGTCGCGCTGTTCGAAGTGTCGGGCACTTACGAGGGCGACGGCGCCGACCAGCAGCGGCGTGTTGCCGCCGGCGTGCGGCGCGGCACCGCCAAGCTCGAGGGCTCCGGCCGCCATTGGGCCGGCAATGCCGGCGCCGTCGGCGTCTTCGATGCCAAGGCCGATGCGATCGCAGCACTCGAAGCCTGCGGCGCGCCGGTCGAGCGGCTGCAGATCGAGGCTGACGGCCCGGCCTGGTATCATCCCGGCCGCTCCGGCACGATCAAGCTCGGGCCGAAGGTAATTCTTGGCACGTTTGGCGAGTTCCACCCGAAGACGCTGGAGGGGCTTGACGTCTCCGGCCCGCTTTGCGGCTTCGAAGTGTTCATCGATACCGTGCCCGAGCCGAAGGCCAAGCCGACGCGAACAAAGCCGAGGCTTGATCTGTCCGCCTTCCAGGCGGTCAAGCGCGATTTCGCCTTCGTCGTCGACAAGGCGGTCGAAGCCGGCACACTCGTTCGCGCCGCCCTTGCCGCCGACCGAAAGCTGATTTCCGGCGTCTCGGTGTTCGATGTTTTCGAGGGTGCAGCGCTCGGCGCGGCGAAAAAATCGATCGCCATTGAAGTGTCGATCCAGCCGGTCGAAAAGACGCTGACCGATGAGGATTTCGAGGCGCTGGCCAAGCGCATCGTCGAGAATGTCGGCAAGCAGACCGGCGGCGTGCTGCGCGGCTGAGCTTGCGGACATATGACGAATCGCCGTCCAAAGGGCGATGGACCATTTGCGCTATTCAGGGCTGTCCTTCGAGGAACAGCGTGCAGTCTTTCTCGATATCGTCTCAGCCGATCCGCTGGTCGGTGAGACGCTGTCGCGGGTACGGGTGCTAGGCCTGCCGGACTGGCTGGTCGTTTCCGGCGCGCTTTACAACAGCGTCTGGAATCATCTGACCGGGAAGCCCTCGGGGTACGGCATCCGCGATGTCGACCTGTTCTATTTCGATGAGAGCGATCTGTCCTATGAAGCCGAGGACACGGTCATCCGCCGGGCGGCGAAGCAGTTCGAAGGACTGACGCTGCCGGTTGAAGTGCGCAACCAGGCGCGGGTGCATCTGTGGTTTGAGGCGCGCTTTGGCGGTTCCTATCCCAGACTGTCGTCGTCCGCCGAGGCGCTGTCCTATTTCGCTTCGAAAACCCATGCGGTCGGCGTTAGATTCGGCACCGATGGGCAACTCGCGCTCGTGGCGCCGTTCGGGCTCGACGACATCTTCTCGTTTCGCGTTACCCCGAACCGTGCACTGGATAATCGGCAGACGCACGAGATGAAGGGCGCGCGTGCCAGGGAGAACTGGCCGGAGATCAGTGTCGTGCCTTGGTAGGAAATGTCGGCGCGAGGCACCCCCTCTGCCCTGCCGGGCATCTCCCCCTCAAGGGGGAAGATCGGATGTCGCCTCGGCTTTCGCCAATCACCGGCGCCGGAAGGGCGGGCAGGGCGCGGGAACAGCCAATCTCCCCCCTTGAGGGGGAGATGTCCGGCAGGACAGAGGGGGGGTATCTCGCGCCCACGTCTCGCAATTATTTTGCATGGCGCGGCGCACGAAAAAGGGGTGTGCCGAAACGCCCCGTTTCGATTACGCCGTCGCTTGCCGTTCACCCGTTGACCAGCGCCAGCAGCTCCTCGGTATAGCGCTTGCCGACCACCTTTTCCGGCGACAGGGCGTCGCCGATGGATGCCACCTCGGCCTGGCTCAGCACGATATCGGCTGCCGCCGTATTCTGCTCCAGATGGCGCATTTTTCGCGCACCAGGGATCGGGACAATGAAGTCGCCCTGATGCAGCACCCAGGCGAGCGCCAGCTGCGCCGGCGTCACGCCCTTCCCGGCGGCCATCTTTTCCAGCACGGCGACGACCGCCGCATTGGCCGCCATGGCGTCGGCCTGGAAGCGCGGCAACCCGCGGCGCCAGTCGTCGGCGCCGAGAACATCGGGCTTGGCGATCGTGCCGGTGAGCAGGCCGCGGCCGAGCGGGCTATAGGGGACAAAGCCGATGCCGAGCTCGCGGCAGACGGCAAACACTTCCCCCTCCGGATCGCGGCTCCACAGTGAATACTCGCTCTGCACGGCGGCGATCGGGTGCACGGCATGCGCCCGGCGGATGGTCGCCGCACTCGCCTCCGACAGGCCGAGCGCCCGCACCTTGCCCTCGCGCACCAGCTCGGCCATGGCGCCGACCGTATCCTCGATCGGCACGTTGGGGTCGACGCGGTGCTGGTAATAGAGATCGATCACCTCCGTATCCAACCGCTTCAATGACGCTTCGGCCACGGCCTTGACATGCTCCGGGCGGCTATCGACACCGGCCATGCGCTCCATGCCGCTGCCTTCTTCGAGGATATTGAAGCCGAATTTGGTTGCGATCGTCACCTTGTCACGCACCGGCTTCAGCGCCTTGCCGACCAGGATCTCGTTCTCGAAAGGGCCATAGACCTCGGCCGTGTCGAAGAAATTGACTCCGATCTCGACGGCATGGCGCAGCGTGGCAATCGCCTCCGCCTCCGGTTGGCCACCATAGGCAAAGCTCATCCCCATGCAGCCGAGGCCGACCGGGTAGACGTCAAGTTCATTGCCAAGCTTGCGGGTTTGCATCACGTGTCTCCTTGTTGTGATGGTTGTGATGAGGCAGAGATAGCGTCTTGCATTGAGTTCGATAATCGGCTCTCATCTGTACGGGCTGTTCCAAGAAATAGATCAATGAAGCGAACCCATCTTTCACAGCTCGCGGTACTGGCAATGGTCGCCCAATGCGGCAGTTTTCGCGGCGCCGCCAAGGAACTGGCAATCGCGCCGTCGGCGGTCAGCCACGCGGTGTCCAGCCTCGAAGCGCGCCTCGGCGTGCGCCTTCTGGCGCGCAGCACGCGCAGCGTCGCACCGACCGAGGAGGGCGCGCAACTGCTCGAGCGCCTCAGGCCGGCGCTGTCGGAAATCGACCTGGCGCTGGAATCGGCGATCGAGGCGCGCGACCGGCCGGCCGGCAATCTCCGGCTGACCGTGCCGCGCACCGCGGCCCACCTGGCGCTGACGCCGAGGCTCAGCGCCTTTGCGGCTGCCTATCCCGACATCGTGCTGGAGATCGTCATCGAGGACCGCTTCACCGACGTCGTCGAGGGCGGCTTCGATGCCGGTGTGCGACTGGGCGAGAGCCTGCAGCGCGACATGATCGCGGTGCGCATCGGACCAGACCTTCGCGGCGCCGTGGTCGGCGCGCCAGCCTACTTCGAGACCATGCCAAAACCGCAGCATCCGCGCGATCTCGCCGCTCACCGCTGCATCCGCTTCCGCTTCTCCAGCGGCATTCTCTACCGCTGGGAATTCGAGCAAAACGGCGAGGAGATCGAGATACCGGTGCAAGGGCCGCTGATCCTCGACGAGGACCATCTGATTGCCAACGCCGCAGTCGACGGCGCCGGGCTCGCCTTCGTGTTCGAGGATTATGTCCGCGACGCGCTCGCCGCCGGCAAGCTCGTTCGCGTGCTGGAGGACTGGTGCCCGCGCTTCGACGGCTTCTTCGTCTATTACCCCAGCCGCCGCCAGATGCGGCCGGCGCTCAGGGCCGTTGTCGATTTTTTCAAGGTCGGCGAATAAGCCAACCCTCCCCACAAGGGAGAGGTGGAAGAAAGCCGACCTGGCATTCGTTCACCGACCATGTCAGCACTGCCCAAAAACCAGACGGCCGGCTACGGCTGGACGGCGATCATCCTTCACTGGCTGATCGCGGCGCTCTTTATTGGCCAGTTCGTGCTCGGCCTCGTCATGGTGCGGCTGTCCAGCCAGCGCACCGCCTTCGAGCTGATCCAGCTGCATAAATCCTTCGGCTTCCTGCTGCTTGGACTGGTCATCCTGCGCATCGCCTGGCGCCTTGGCAGACCGGCCCCGCCGCTGCCGCGCTCGGTCGGCCCGTTCGAGCGCCGGATGGCGCCGCTGGTCCATCTCGCGCTTTATGCGTTTCAGCTCGCTCTGCCGTTGTCCGGCTGGGCGCTGGTCTCGGTCTCGGTGCTGGAGATCCCGAGCGTGCCGTTCAATCTGTTCGTCATGCCCAATCTGCCGCTCGGTGAATCGGACACGGCAGAAAGCTTCTGGGCAGCGACGCACTGGTATCTCGCCTATGCGGGCATCGGACTTGTCGCTTTGCATCTCGCCGCAGCGCTGCGCCATCATTTCTGGCTGAGGGATACCGTGCTGACGCGCATGATCACGGCTTCGTCACATCACGACAGGGAATAGAGCGGACGGCTCATTCGTTGATGGGGCGAGGACGCAAGAAAGCGTTGCCTGCAAAGAGGGCCATTTCCATGTACGCGCGCATCTTCGGATTTGCGGCAGCCGCCGCTTGTTTTGCCATGCCTGTTTTCGCCGCCGTTGCCCTTGGCGAGGCGGCCGGCAGCTACACGATCAGCCCGGGGAGTTCCAGCATCCATTTCTCCATCGGCAAGCTCGGCGGCGGCGGGCTCGACGGTGCTTTCTCCCGCTTCAAGGGCAGTATCCTTATCGACAACAGCGATGTCGGCCGGTCCCAGGTCAATTTCACCATCTTCCCCGAAAGCGTCGGTACCGGCCAAAGCCGCATCGATGCCTTTCTCCGCTCGGACGCTGTTTTCGACGCGGCCAACAATCCGGAGATCCAGTTCCGTTCGACCAGCGTCAAACGCACCGGCGACACGTCAGCCCTTGTCACCGGCCGGCTGACGGCGCGCGGCAAGACTTTTCAGGAAAAATTCACGGCCGAGCTCGGCGGCCTCAGGGCGGGCGCGATAAAATTCCACGTCACCGGCAAGGTGCTGCGGTCGCGCTACGGCATGGATGTCGGCACGCCGATTTACTCCAACGTCGTCGATTTCGACATGACGCTGACCGGCAAGCGGGGATAGTCTTTGCAGGACCGAGCCACCTCTCCCCACTTCGTGGGGCGAGGAACCCAGGTTCCGCAAGGGCAGCGCCGGCATCCGGACAAGCCGCAGATGATCGCCCTGTTCGCCGCCATGCTCCCGCATTGGCTTTTCTCCTGAATTAGGGCAAACCTCCAGGCCTGCAATCGAGAGGAGAAATCTGATGTTCCGATGGGGAGTTTTGTCGACGGCCAAGATCGGCCGCGAGCAGCTTTTGCCGGCAATCGTCGAAGCGGAGAACGGCGTGCTGTCCGCGATTGCCAGCCGCGATCTGTCGAAAGCGCAGGCGCTGGGCGAACGCTTCGGTGCGCGCCACGCGTTCGGCTCCTATGAGGAGCTGCTCGCCTCCAGCGACATCGACGGCGTCTACATTCCGCTGCCGACCTCGCAGCATGTCGAATGGACAGCCAAGGCGATCGAGGCCGGCAAGCATGTTCTGGTCGAAAAGCCACTGGCGCTCGACGCCAAGGACATTCCGCCATTGATCAAGCTGCGCGATGCCAGGAAGGTGCTGGTCTGCGAAGCCTTCATGGTCGTCTACCATCCGCAATGGATCAAGGTGCGCGACCTCATCGCCAACGGCGCCATCGGCCGGCTGCGCCATGTCCAGGGCGCGTTCTCCTATTACAATGTCGACCCCAACAACATGCGCAACAAGCTCGATCTCGGCGGCGGTGCGCTGCCCGACATCGGCGTCTATCCGACGGTATCGACGCGCTTTTCGACCGGCAAGGAGCCGCTGCGCGTCCAGGCGACGATCGAGCGCGACAAGACATTCGGCACCGACATCTATTCCTCGATCCGCGCCGATTTCGGCGACTTCGAGCTGTCGTTTTACCTGTCGACGCAGATGGCGGCACGCCAGGTGATGGTCTTCCACGGCGAGAAGGGCTTCATCGAGGTGTTCTCACCGTTCAACGCCGGACTCTACGACCATCACCGCGTCGAACTGCACAACCAGAACCACAGCGAGGCGCAGGTTTTCCGCTTTCCCGGCACGCAACAGTACCGGCTGGAAGTCGAGGCCTTCGCGCGGGCTGCGCAGGGCGGCAAGGATCGTGTCTTCACCCTGGAAGAATCGGTGCTCAACCAGAAGCTCATCGATGCCATCTTCCGCGCCGGCGAGAAGGAAGGCTGGGAGGCAGTCTAGGCCGGCCGTGATCCCACAACGGGACCGGTTTTTGGACGAGATCATGGCCAAATAGATGCCCGACGAGGCGGATGTGATCATTGTCGGCGCCGGCCTTGCCGGCCTTGTCGCGGCGGCCGAACTGACTGCGGCCGGCAAGAAGGCCATCATTGTCGAGCAGGAGCCGGAGCAGTCGCTTGGCGGCCAGGCATTCTGGTCGCTCGGCGGCATCTTCCTTGTCGATTCGCCCGAACAACGGCGCATGCGCATCCGCGATTCGTATGAGCTGGCGCTCGAGGACTGGCTGGGCACCGCAGCCTTCGACCGCACGGAAGATCTCTGGCCGCGCCGCTGGGCCGAGTCCTATCTCGGCTTCGCCGCCGGCGAGAAGCGCTCCTGGCTCATGCAGCGCGGCCTGAAATTCTTTCCGGTGGTCGGCTGGGCCGAGCGCGGCGGCGGCAATGCCGTCGGCCGCGGCAATTCGGTGCCGCGCTTCCACATCACCTGGGGCACCGGCCCTGGCGTGCTCGAGCCGTTCGTGCAGCGCGTGCGCGAGGCCGAGAAACGCGGGCTGATCCGCTTCAAATTCCGTCACCGGGTTAACGAACTGACGCGGACGGGCGGCGTCGTCGACGGCGTGCGCGGCGACCTGTTGGCGGCGAGCGATGCCGAGCGCGGCCGCAAGAGCTCGCGCGAGATCACCGGCGATTTCGAGCTGAAGGCGCAGGCCGTCATCGTCGCCTCGGGCGGCATAGGCGCCAATCACCGGCTGGTCCGGGAGAATTGGCCGAAGCGGATGGGCGCGCCGCCGAAACGCATGATCACTGGCGTTCCCGATCATGTCGACGGCCGAATGCTGGCGATCGCCGAAGCCGCCGGCGGCCGGCTGATCAACCGCGACCGCATGTGGCACTATGTTGAGGGCGTCAGGAACTGGGCACCGATCTGGACCGATCATGCGATCCGCATCCTGCCCGGCCCGTCATCGCTGTGGCTCGACGCGCGCGGCAAGCGCCTGCCGGTGCCGCTCTATCCCGGCTTCGACACGTTGGCCACGCTCAGCCACATCATGAGCACCGGCTTCGATCATTCCTGGTTCATCCTGACCAAAAAGATCATCCGGAAGGAGTTCGCGCTGTCGGGCTCCGAGCAGAACCCCGATCTGACGGGGAAGAGCTGGCGCCAGGTGCTCGGCCGCGCCACCAGCGGCGTGCCCGCGCCGGTCAAGGCGTTCATGGAGAAGGGCGAGGATTTCATCGTCGAGCCTGATTTGCCGGCGCTGGTCGCCCGCATGAACGCAGTGGCCGGCTGCGAGCCGCTGCTCGAACTGGCGCAGGTTGAGCGCGAAATCCGCGCCCGCGACCGGCAGCTCGACAATCCGTTCTCCAAGGACATGCAGATTACTGCGTTGCGCGGCGCGCGAGCCTATCTCGGCGACCGGCTGATCCGCACCGCAAGACCGCACAAGCTGCTCGATCCCGCCAATGGTCCACTGATTGCCGTCAGGCTCAGCGTCCTGACCCGCAAGACGCTCGGTGGGCTGGAGACTGACCTCGACAGCCGCGTGCTGGGCGCCGGCGGCCAACCAGTCGAGGGGCTGTACGCGGCGGGCGAGGCCGCCGGTTTCGGCGGCGGCGGCATGCACGGCTATGCAGCGCTCGAAGGCACGTTTCTCGGCGGCTGCATCTTTTCCGGCCGCAGTGCCGGACGGGCGGCGGCATGCGCGGTGGGGTGAAACAAGGCCCGCCGGCGGCCGTTGCGCCAAGGTGGCGGGTCGCACCGAATGGCCAACTTCCCTTAGAGCATTTTGCAGCCAAATGGAATCATTTGGCGTCCGCATAAATGCGGCAAAACAGATAGTTAGAGCGGGTTACCGGTTCCAGGAGAACCGGAACCGGCTCTAGGCGAAGGGCTGCAAATTGACGTCTTGAAGCTTGGAACCGGCAAGCAAAGCCTCGAGCACCTGCTTCTTGAGAGACAGGCACTGCGAACGGGCAAGTTTGACGATGGCGGAAACCTCGCCTGCCTCGCAGGCAAGGACCAACTCCTTTTGCTGGGCGATGATCAACTGGGTGAAGTCGCGGGACTTGAAGCCGAGGTGGAGAACCCGCGCCGATTGGTCGAGTATCTGGTCCAGGAGATGCGCCAGTCGTAAATTTCCCGAGAGCTCCGCAAGGGCCAGACGAAAGGCACGGTCGGCCGCAAGGAAGGCGACGTGGCTGCGTAGCGTCTCCGGCTTCAGCACTTTTTGCGCTGCCAGCCTGACATCCTCGAGCCCGCGCTCGGTCATGTTCGATGCCGCCACCCTGAACACTTCCGGCTCGATCAAGCTGCGGACATCAAAGATCTCGTTGACATCCCGCAGGCTGAGCGTAGCTACGACGTAGCCCCGGCGCGGCTCGCTCCTGACCAGTCCTTCCTGCATCAGTCGGGCCAAGGCCGCGCGGATGGTCGCCTTTTTGATCTGGTATCGATCGCCGATCTGCTTCTCCGTCAGCGCTTCGCCGGGGCGCAGCACGCAGGCGATGATGTCGTTCCTCAGCTGCTCATATGCCTGTTCCCTGCGAAGGACGTCGGCGGCTGACAGTGCTGTCGCCTCAACCGTAGCCGGTCTTGCCGGTTCGGCGGTCAACTTCGTCGTTTTCATATTTTGTCCGTCTGGCTGTCCGATTGACGCTGGCCTCAGCATTCGCTAGCGTGAGCATCTCAGATTGATGGTCTGAGCATCTCAGGGAGGATAACTGATATGCCTTTACCCGCCAAGTCGCCTCTCTACGCCGCTGCCGATGATATCGTCAATGCCGCGAAGGGGCCAGATCCCCTCGAAGCGGTAAGGACGGTCCTGGGCGACTACACCAACCGCTTTCACGCCTCGGGAACACTCGCTCACGAAGAAGACGACGACGAGGTGCTTCTGCATGCGAGTCCGAACCTGACGATCTATCACATCACGCTGTCGCCGGGCCTCCAGTACCCGCCTCACAACCACCTGATGGATGCCTTGATCGGCATCTACAAGGGCAGCGAGACGAACTTCATCTATCCCGTTGCCGGCAGCGAACTCGATGTTCCCGAAAGGCAGGACATCGCCGCACCTGCCGTGGTGCACATGGCGTCAAATACCGTTCATGCGGTTGCGAATACGGGCGGTGCGCGATCGGGTGCGCTGCATGTCTACCTCGGCGATCTCACACGAACCCACCGGCAGCTGTGGAGTCCGGATAGCAACCAGGCCGAGCCGTTTGACAATGACCGCTATCTGGCCGGCGCTCGGCCCATTCAGCAGTCCGGGCACGAATGAGCAGAGGCGTCGCGGGCGGCGAAATTGGCCGTGATCAGCGGACCTGTCGGAATCGCGTCACACTTGTCACTCTCGCCAATCCGCTATCGCCCCTATTTTGGCTCACGACCCAACACGTCGCACCTGCGGCGACAAACCAGCAAGGGAGATGCACAATGACGGCACATCAGAATGGCACAGGCGAGCAGACGACGCGGCTCGCGATGAAGACACCACCGGTCGTTTCGCCTGACGCGTGGGAGGCTGCGCGCCAGCAGCTGCTCGTGAAAGAGAAGACCGTGACCCGGGCTCGCGACGCCTTGGCCGCCGAGCGTCGGCGGATGCCGTGGATGGCGGTGGAGAAGACCTATACGTTCGAGGGCCCCAACGGAAAGGTGAGCCTGCTCGACCTGTTCGAGGGCCGCCGTCAGCTGATCGTCTACCGCGCCTTCTTCGAGCCCGGCGTATTCGGCTGGCCCGACCACGCTTGCCGCGGCTGTTCGTTGGGGGCGGACCAGGTCGGCAACCTCGCCCATCTGAACGCCCGCGACACCACGCTTGCCTACGCCTCACGCGCACCGCAGGCCGACATTGCGCGGCTGAAGGCGCGGATGGACTGGAAGATGCCCTGGTACACCATCACCGACAGCTTCGATGCCGACTTCGGCGTTGACGAATGGCACGGCCATAACGTGTTCATCCGCGACGGCGACCGCGTCTTCCGCACCTACTTCATCAACAACCGCGGTGACGAGGCGATGGGGACCGTATGGAGCTATCTCGACCTGTCGCCGCTCGGCCGCCAGGAGGTCTGGGAGGATTCGCCCGAGGGCTATCCGCAGACGCCGACGTACAAGTGGTGGAACTGGCACGACAATTACGGCGCCGAAGCCGTCCCCGACAAAAAATGGGTCGAGATATCGGACGCCGGAGAGGCCGCGTTCCGGAATCGCACCGAATAGAACGTCTTTGGCGTCGCGGAAATGCGGCCAGGACAATTGGAGGAGCGGGATGCACGGTTGGACCGCCTCCCGCTCGCTATGCAGGACAACGGACATGAGCGAGATTCATGCAGGCGGATCCGGCGACGATGCGAGCCCGGCCGGCCATAGTGCAGCCGACTGGCTGTCCTTAGCGGCCGCGCCGACCTTCGCAACCATGGCGCTGCTGACGCTTCTCGGCGGCGCGCCGGACATGATGTGCTCGACCGGGCAAGAGGCGTCACCGCTGGGCGGCATGGTCCCGATGTACCTGCTGATGAGCGGCTTTCATTTAGGACCTTGGCTGAAGCAGGTTTCCGGCCGGCGACGCCGCCGCAAATAGAGCTGTACCGGCCGACAAAGGCCCGTTCTGGTCGGGAAGACATCCCTCACCAGATCCACTCGCCCCTTCCCAAAACCGCTATCGCATCGACAATCCGGGTAAAGCTCGAGCGGGCGCGGCCGGCCGTGTGCCTGGCGCGCAAATAGCCATGCACCAGCCCCGGCTCCTCGAGCCACCAGGCGCGCCCGCCCGCGGCAACGATGCGGTCGCGATAGGCTTCGCCGTCCGACGACAGCGGGTCGCATTCAGCGGTGATCACGACGGTGGGCGGCAGATTGGCGAACTCGGCGTCGGCGAGCGGCCACAGAGTGAGATCGCCGGTGCGATCCTCGCCACCGGTCCTGATGTCCCTGTAGAAAAGGAGGTCGCGCGCGGTAAGCATCGGCGCTTCCGCGTGGGTGACGTAGGAACCGGCGGAGCTGTCGCCGCCAAGGCCGGGATAGACCAGAATCTGGCCGATCGGCTTGCGCGCATGGCCGCGCGTTGCGTGACTGACAGCGGCGGCGAGATTGCCGCCGGCACTGTCGCCGCAGAGCAGGACAGGACGCTCGTAAGTCGCCGCCGCCCATTCGAAGGCGCTGATGGCATCGTCGAAGGCGGCCGGATGAAGGTGTTCCGGTGCCAGCCGGTAGTCGACCGAAACCACTTCGTAGCCGGTGCGGCTGCAAAGCTCGGCGCAGAGGTCGTCATGGCTGTCGAGCCCGCCGAGGATAAAACCGCCGCCATGGAAATAAAGCACCATCGCCGCCGTTTCCGGCGCCGGAGCGCGGTAGATGCGGATCGGAATGTGCCAGGGTGTGGCAATGGCGGTGGTTTCCGCCGTGACGCCTTGGGGATAGCCGGCAAAGAACTCGCGGCACATCCGGTTATAGATCTGGCGCTGCTCGGCGACGGTGTAGTCGATCGTATCGGGCGGATAATAGGAGTTAGTCCGCTCGATGAAGGCCCAGGTCTCGGCGTCGATGAGGGTTTTGTAGTCGGTCATGGGCGCTGAATGGATCGCAATGAATTCGCCTGAACACCCCCCTCTGGCCTGCCGGCCATCTCCCCCTCAAGTGGGGAGATCGGCAGCTTCGGCGAAACCGCCTTTTCTCCGGCGTCGACAATTGGCGAAAGCGATGATGACATCCAATCTCCCCCCTTGAGGGGGAGATGGCCGGCAGGCCAGAGGGGGGTGAGCGCCATCATTCCTGCAATACCACTACTTCCCCTTCCACACCGGATCGCGCTTCTCGGCAAAGGCGCGAAAGCCCTCGAGATTGTCCTCCGAGCCGTAGAGTGCGTCAACCGTCGACAGTTGCCGGCGCGTCACCCGGTTCATCGCGTCCTGGAAAGTCAGCGATTCTGCGACCCGGGCCGTCTCCTTGATCGCGGCGAAGACCAGCGGCGGGCCGCTGGCGAGCAGCCGCGCGATCTCCCAGACGCGGTCCTCCAGTCTTTCCTTGGGCAGCACCTCGTTGACCAGGCCCCATCGATGCGCCTCGGCGACATCCATCCAGCGGCCGGTGAGCAGAAGGTCCATGGCGACATGGTAGGGGATACGCTTCGGCAGCTTGATCGTCGCCGCATCGGCAAGCGTGCCGGCGCGGATTTCGGGCAGGGCGAAGGAGGAGTGGTCCGACGCATAGATCAGGTCGCAGGATAGCGCCAGTTCGAAGCCGCCGCCGACCGCCATGCCGTTGACGCAGGCGATCACCGGCTTGTTGAGGTCGCGCAGTTCCTGCAGCCCGCCGAAGCCGCCGACGCCGTAGTCGCCGTCGACCGCGTCGCCGCCGGCCGCGGCCTTCAGGTCCCAGCCGGCGCAGAAGAACTTGTCACCGGCGGTCTTGACGATGGCGACGCGCAAGTCGGGATCGTCGCGAAACGCCTTGAAAGTCTCGCCCATCAGCCGCGACGTCTTCAGGTCGATGGCATTGGCCTTGGGCCGGTCGAGCGTGACTTCGAGGACAGTGCCCTCGCGGCGGGTGGTGATGACGTCAGACATTTTTGTTCTCTCCAAGCACCAGCAGCGCATCGGCGATCCAGGCGCCCTTGCCTTCGGTGCAGACGATCAGCGGATTGATGTCGAGTTCCTCGATCTCGCCGGCGTTTTGCTGCACGAAAGCGGCAATGCCCGATATCGCATCGATTGCCGCTGCGACATCGGCCTTCGGCCGACCGCGATAGCCGTCGAGCAGCGGGAACAGTTTCAGCCCGCGCAAAGCGGCCTCGATATCGTCGCGGGTCGCCGGCAGCATCAGCGTGACGCTGTCGCGCAACAGCTCGACCAGCACGCCGCCGGTGCCGAGCGTCATCACGGCGCCGAACATCGGGTCGCGGGTGAAGCCGACGAGCAGCTCGGCGACGCCGTCGCGCACCATGCGCTCGACATAAAGGCCGGTGCCGAGCGGGCCGAGATCATGGGCGGCGGTGCTGACCGATTCGGCATCCCTCAAATTGAGCCGGACCGCGTCGAGCTCGGACTTGTGGATGACGCCAAGGGCCTTCAGCGCCACCGGGAAGCCGAGCGCCATCGAGGAAATGACAGCTTCGACCGCGTTGCCGGCGCGCTCGCCCTTCGGCACGGGGAGCCCGGCCTCGATGAGCCGCGCCTTCGCCTCGGCCTCGTCCGGCGTGACATGGTCGCCGGCCGGCGCGCCGGACGCCGAAGTGTCGATCGGCTGCGCCTGCGGCTCGCGCCAGGCCCAGCCGATGAAGGCCGCCGCCTGGGCGGCGTCCATGGCTTCGGAGATGCCGAATAGCGGCACCATGCCCCGCGCCATCAGGCCGGCAGTGTATTCCTCCGGCAGGTTCTCCGGCAGCGAGGAGACGATCGCGCCTTGCGCGCTGTTGGTCTTCAGGGCCGATTCGAAGGCGCGCAGCGTCGCCCACCAGTCGGTGTCCGAGCAGCGGTCGGGGCGCGGGAAATCGAGCACCAGCATGTTGAGGTCGAAGCCGCCCGACACCATCGCGGTGAAGGTGGCGGTCATCGCCGGCTCGTTGTTCCAGATGAAGGTGTGGTAGTCGAGCGGGTTGGCCACCGCGACCAGCGGCCCGAGCGTCGATTTGACATGCGCGCGGTGCTCGGGGGTGAGTGGCGGAAACGTCACCCAGCGGCCTTCGGCGCTGTCGGCCATCACCGACGCCTCGCCGCCCGAACAGCTCATCGACGACAGCCGGTAGCCGGGCAGGGGGCCGGTGACGTGCAGCAGCTTGAGCGCCTCGATGAAGGCCGGGATCGAATCGATGCGGGCGATGCCGAGCCGCTTCAGGAAGGCGCCGGACGCTGCGTCCGAGCCGGCCAGCGACGCGGTATGGGAAACGGTCGCCTGCCGCGCCTGCTCGGAGCGGCCGACCTTCATGGCGATGACAGGCTTCTTCAGCTCGCGTGCCCGTGCCGCCAGCCTTTCGAAGCCGGCTACCGAATCGAAGGCCTCGATATGCAGGCCGAGCGCGGTGACGCGGTCGTCCTCGATCAGGCCGAGCGCCATTTCGGAAAGCCCGGTCTGCGCCTGGTTGCCGGCGGTCATCAGAAAGGCGATCGGCAGGCCGCGCTTCTGCATCGTCATGTTGATGGCGATGTTCGACGACTGGGTGATGATGGCAACGCCGCGACCGCCTTCAGGCAGCCTGATGCCGCCATGCTGGTCGGGCCACAAAAGCGCGCCGTCGGCGTAATTGATCAGCCCATAGCAGTTCGGCCCGATGATCGGCATTTGGCCCGCCGCCGCGACCAGCTCGGCCTGCAGCCGCTCGCCGTCCTCGTCATAGGCCTCGGTTTCGAGGAAGCCGGCGGCGAAGCAGACCGCACCGCCGGCGCCGCGCTCGGCCAGTGCCTTGACCACTTCGATGGTCAAGTGCCGGTTGACGCCGACGAAAGCGGCATCCGGCGCGCCGGGCAATTCGGCCACCGAGCGATAGGCCTTGCGGCCGGCGACCTCGGCCTTGCTCGGATGCACCGGCCAGATCTCGCCGGCAAAGCCCATCTTGATCGATTGCGCGACGACGGCGGCAGCCTGCGCACCACCGAAGACGGCGATCGTTCGTGGGCGCAGAAGGCGCTCAAGTTTGTGCATAAACACCCCCCTCTGCCCTGCCGGGCATCTCCCCCTCAAGGGGGGAGATTGGCAGCTGGGCCGCCGGCCCGAGGCATGCAACGGTAATAACTGGCGAAATCAGGAATGGCGGCCGATCTCCCCCCTTGAGGGGGAGATGTCCGATAGGACAGAGGGGGGCGCGAAGGAATGCAGACATTGCGCTGTTCAGCCCCCGAACGGGCGCAGCAGCGCCCGCGAGATGATGTGGCGCTGGATTTCCGAAGTGCCTTCCCAGATGCGCTCGACGCGGGCGTCGCGCCAGATGCGCTCGAGCGGCAAATCGTCCATCAGCCCCATGCCGCCATGGATCTGGATCGCCTCATCGGCGACGAAGGCAAGCATCTCGGTGGCCTTCAGCTTGGCCATGGCCATGTCCTGATCGGTAACGGTGCCCTGATCGTACTTCCAGCCGGCTTCGAACACCATCAGGTCGGCGGCCTTCAGCTCGGTCGCCATGTCGGCGAGCTTGAACGACACGCCCTGGAACTTGCCGATCGGCTGGCCGAATTGCTGGCGCTGCGCGGCGTATTCGATGGCATGGCCAAGCGCCCGCTCGGCACGGCCAAGGCAGGTGGCGCCGACTTGCAGGCGCGTTGCGCCGAGCCATGAATTGGCGACATCGAAGCCTTTGTGGACCTCGCCCAGAACCTGGCTCGCCGGCAGCCGGCAATCGTCGAATTCGAGGATGGCATTGGTGTAGCCGCGATGCGAGACGTTGCGGTAGCCGTCGCGCACGGTGAAGCCCTTGGTGCCCTTGTCGACGAAAAAGGCGGTGATCTTCTTGCGTTTGCCACGCGAAGCCTCTTCCTCCCCCGAGGCCATGAAGACGATGGCGAAATCGGCGAGGTCCGCATGGCTGATGAAATGCTTGGTGCCGTTCAGCACCCAGTCGTCGCCGTCTTGCACGGCGCTTGCCTTCATGCCGCGCAGATCGGAGCCGGCGCCCGGCTCGGTCATTGCCAGGCAATCCCATTTCTCGCCGCGAATGCAGGGAAACAGATATTTTTCGCGCTGCTCCGGCGTGCCGGCGAGAAGGATGTTCGAAGGCCGCGCCACGCAGGTCCAATGCAGCGCGTAATTGGCGCGGCCGAGTTCCTTCTCATAGAGCAGCCAGGTCACCGTATCGAGCCCGGCGCCGCCGACATCGGCCGGCATGTTGGCGGCATAGAGGCCGGCTTCGATCGCCTTGGCCTTGATCTCCTCGATCAGCTCGCGGCGCAGCACGCCGGTGCGTTCAACCTCGCGCTCATGCGGGTAAAGCTCGTTCTCTACGAAGGCCCGCGTCGTCTCGACGATGAGCTTCTGCTCCTCCGAAAGACCAAAATCCATGGTCTCAGCCTTTCTTCTTTTTCTTCGGCTTTTCAGCCTTGGTCTTTTCGGCCGCCTTGGAGGCGGTGGGCTTCTTCGCCGCGAGCTTGGCCAGCTGCCTGGTGTAGTCCTTGTGCAGCGCGCCCGCGCCCCAGCCTTTGCCTTTGTTCTGCTTCGACAGTGCCTCCATGATGGCGACCAGATTGTCGTCGCGGATCTTTTCGAGATCGCGGATCGACAGACCGTGCGCCTGATCGTCCGACTGGGTCGCGATCAGCTCGACCAGCTCATCGTTGAACTCCGGCACGTCCATCAGCTTGGTCCACGGCCATTTCAGGCACGGGCCGAACTGCGCCAAGAAGTGGCGCATGCCGGCCTCGCCGCCGGCGACGCGATAGACCTGGAACATGCCCATCTGCGCCCAGCGCAGGCCGAAGCCGTAGCGCATGATGTCGTCGAGCTCCTCGACCGTGCAGATGCCGTCCTTGACCAGCCACAGCGCCTCGCGCCACGCCGCTTCGAGCAGCCGGTCGCCGACGAAGGCTTCGATCTCCTTGCGGATCACCACCGGCTTCATGCCGATCGAGGCATAGATCTCCTTGGCGACCTCGATCGCCTCGGGAAAGGTCTGTTCGCCGCCGACGATCTCGACCAGCGGCAGCAGATAGACGGGGTTGAACGGATGGCCGACGACCAGCCGCTCCGGATGCTTCTTCATCGCTACCTGCATGTCGGTCGGCTTGATGCCGGAAGTGGAGGAGCCGACAATTGCGTTGGCCGGCGCATAAAGGTCGATCTCGGCCAGCACGCGGTGCTTCAGGTCGAGCCGTTCCGGCACGCTTTCCTGGATTAAATCGGCGTCGGCGACCGCCTCGGCGATGGTCTTGGCGAAGGTAAGCTTGCCCTCCTTCGGCAGGCCGCCGGGCAGCATCTGCTTGTAGGCGCGTCGTGCTCCCTTCATCACCTCGCCGACCTTGCGTGATGCCTCGGGGTCGGGATCGAAGATCGACACGTCGATGCCGTTGAGCAGCAGCCGCGCCACCCAGCCGGCGCCGATGACGCCGCCGCCGATGGCGGCCGCTTTGTTGATGATGCTCATGCGGAAGCTCCGGTTCTGGTGCTGGCTGTTGCGGGGTCGGTGAGGGCGACGCGTTCGCCGGCACGGATCACGCATGCGTCATAGGCCTTGCGCGCGAACACTTCGAGCACGAAGGGCCGGAAGAAATCGATCGGCAATGTCTCGTAATCCGGGTCGAAGCTCGACTGATCCCAGCGTTCGCAAAACTCATCGCAATCGTCGAAGTAGATGTGCTCGGCGAAACGGTCGCGGGCGTGCGGATTGCCGCCGAGGTGGTGGGCGTAATAGAGGCGCTGGAAATCGCCGTGCTTTTCCACCACCCAGGTGCATTGCTCGCGCACAAAAGGCTTCAGGATCGACGCCGCATACTCGTCGTGGTTATAGGGCGCGTAGATGTCTCCGATATCGTGCAGCAAGGCGCAGGCAATCCAGTCGGTGTCGGCGCCGTCGCGCCAGGCCCGTGTTGCCGCTTGCAGTGAATGGCCGAGCCGGGTGATCTTGTAGCCCGAGAGGCCCGCATCAAGCTGGACGAGCGCGTCGAGCAGCCGCTCGCCGGTCTTTGCCGCGTAGTCGATCTCGTGCTCGGTGAGGAAGGCGTAATCCTCGCGGTCGCCGTCCTTCATGGCGGTGAATTTCACGGTCTTCATCGGCGGCTCCTCCCAACCGGCTACCGGCTTTTCAAAGCGGTGCGCGCTTCGTCAGGTTCAGCTTCTTGCGGACTTCGTCCGGGCCGATGACCCTGGCGCCCATATTCGACACGATGCTGACCGCCCGCTCGACCAGCTGCGCATTGGTCGCCAGCACACCCTTGTCGAGCCAGAGATTATCCTCCAGTCCGACGCGGACATTGCCGCCGGCCAGCACCGCGGCCGCGACATAGGCCATCTGGTTGCGGCCAATGGCAAAGGCCGACCAGTTCCAGGTCGACGGTACATTGTTGACCATGGCCATGAAGGTGTTGAGGTCGTCCGGCGCGCCCCACGGCACGCCCATGCACAATTGCACCAAGGCGTCCGGCTTCAGCACTTCTTCCTCGACCAATTGCTTGGCGAACCACAGATGCCCGGTGTCGAAGGCCTCGATCTCGGGCTTGACGCCGAGCGCCGTCATCATGCCGCCCATGGCACGCAGCATTCCGGGCGTATTGGTCATGACATAGTCGGCCTCGGCGAAATTCATGGTGCCGCAGTCGAGCGTGCAGATTTCCGGCAGGCACTGGCGGACGTGCTCCATGCGGTTGCTGGCACCGCCCATGTCGGTGGCTTTTTCGTTCAGCGGCAGCGGCTTCTCCGGCGGGCCGAATACCATGTCACCGCCCATGCCGGCGGTCAGGTTCAGCACCACGTCGACGTCTGCCGCGCGGATGCGCTCGGTTACTTCGCGATAGAGATGCACGTCGCGCCTAGGCTTGCCGGTCTCGGGATCGCGCACATGGCAGTGCACGATTGCGGCACCTGCCTTTGCCGCCTCGATGGCCGAATCGGCGATCTCTCTGGGCGAGCGCGGCACATGCGGGCTGCGATCCTGCGAACTGCCCGACCCGGTCACGGCACAGGTAATGAAAACCTCACGGTTCATCGCTAACGGCATCGGACTCTCTCCCAATAGAACGTAGGGCAAGAATGCCTGACTTGCCGGAAACTGTTTTGCGTTTTACGAAGATCGTGTGAACAAAAACGAAAAACCGACGATCTTTCGGGCCGAGCGTTTGCCGCTCAAGGTAACGCTGCTGGTATTCTCCGGCTCGTCGATCATGTGCGTCGCGTCGGCCGTCGATCCGTTGCGCGCCGCCAACCGCATTGCCGGTGAGACGCTGTTCGATTTCAGGCTGGTCTCGGTGACAGGCGAGGCGCCGGTCACCACATGCGGCCTGCCGGTGGCGGTCAGCGGCCGCTTCGATGCGGCTGACACAACCGATATGCTGGTCGTCGTCGCCGGCTTCGGCACGCAGAACTACGCCACATCGGCCCTGCTGTCCGGACTGCGCCGGGCGGCGCGCGCGGCACGCGCCTGCGGCGGCGTCGAGGCCGGCACCTGGCTGGTTGCCCGCGCGGGTCTGCTGGAGGGGCGCAGCGCCACCACCCACTGGGAGGACATGGAGGATTTCTCGTCGGCCTTTCCCGGCGTCGACGTGCGCCCCGACCGCTACGTCATCGATGGCCCGGTGTTCACCACCGGCGGCGCCTCGCCGACCTTCGACCTGATGCTGCATCTGATCCGCACGCGGCTCGGCATGGCCGTGGCGCTAGATGTCGCGAGCGTCTTCATCTACGACCAGGCGCGCGCCGCGACGGACGCGCAACCGCTGGTCTCGCTCGGTCGTCTCGACGGCTACGATCCCAGGCTGGCGCAAGCCATTCGGCTGATGGAAGCGCATGTCGACCAGCCGCTGACTATCGCCGCCGTGGCAAAGCGCGCCGGGGTGACGGCACGGACGCTGGAAAGCATCTTTCGCAAGTCGATCGGCGAAACGCCCGGCGCTTATTACCTCAGGCTGCGCCTCGGCGCCGCGCGCCGGCTGGTGGTCGACACGCGCATCGCCATGGCGGACATTGCCGGGCGAACGGGGTTTTCGTCCGCCGCGGCATTTTCCAGAGCGTTTTCAAGAGCGTTCGGCGAAGCGCCGGTCAGGCTGCGTCGGGGATAATGCATGTCGCCCAAAAGCTTGGCCACGGGCTTGACCCGAGCGTGCGTAGCGGTTTTGGGATAACGACATGCATAGGCAAAGGTAGATCAGGCAGCGTCCTGGCGGTCGCTGCTGCCGTCGATCTGCGAGCGCATCTGTCTCGCAAGATGGGTCTCGAAGCGGCTGGCGACCGCGCGATCCCATTCGTTTGCACTCAGCGCACCTTGTTTCGGGTGCGGCAGCGCCATCAGCCGGTCGATGATCGATCCAGCCTCGCCAGATGAGAGCAGGGCGTCGATTTCGCGTTCGTGCTGCATATCGTTTCGCCTCCTTCTTTCTGAATCCCGCCACGAACCACACTATAGGAGGTTCGTGACGGCTGTTTGAAGGCAAGAGCGAGGCGATTGATGGGCGATGCCGGGCAAAGTTTTGTCCGCCGCCGCCCATCTTGGGCACGATCGTTCCGGAGGTCACGCAGTGCTTCAGCCAAGCCGCATCGACAGTTCAACATCCTCGCCGAACGGCGTGGACATGTAGCCACTCCCGGTCGAGCGCACCCGCTCGAGGTATTCGGGGCAAAGATCTGCGTTGTCGGCAACGACGAAGGCGCCCGGTCTGAGGCGGCTTTCAACCAGACTCAAGATCTCGGGATAGAGCGCTTTGGCGCCGTCGAGCAGAAGCAGGTCGACGCTTTCGGGAAGATCGACGCTTAATGTTTGCAGCGCGTCTCCTTCGCGGATTTCCACCATGTCAATGAGACCGCCTGCTGTCAGATTACTCCTCGCGCGCGCGACCTTGGATGGCTCGAACTCGCTGGTGATCAGGCGGCCACGGCCATTGTCCCGCAAGGCTGCGGCAAGGTGCAGGGTCGAGATGCCGAACGAGGTTCCAAATTCAACGATCGTCCGTGCGCTGCTGCCTCGTGCCAGCATGTAGAGCAGCGTGCCGGTCTCTCGCGAAACGGGAAGCCAGAGATCCCTTAGCCGCCCATAGAAATCGAGGTATTCGGTCTTGCTTCGAACCAGCCGCATCCGCTCCTCGGCGGAGAGTTCCGCCACTGCAGGGCTTGTTGCCGCAGCGGCTTCCTCGAACAGGCGGTCCAGCAGGGGCGCGAGCGGCGTTGTCGTCAGTGTGGTCATATCGGTCTCCAGTCGGAATTGAATGCGTTCTTGTGCGACATTCAAAATACGACTAATCATTCGCATTCACTAATCGCATTGGCGCGGCTCTCAATGAGCGACAACCGAAGTCCGCGGATTTCCTCGCGAAAACAGCCGAAGCAGGCCCGCTCGGCGGAGCTCGTCGCTGCGATTTTGCAGGCTGCTGTTCAGGTTTTGGCGAGGGAAGGCGCGCAGCGCTTCACCACGGCGCGCGTGGCCGAGAAGGCCGGCGTCAGCGTCGGATCGCTGTATCAGTATTTTCCGAACAAGGCGGCGATCCTGTTCCGGCTCCAGAGCGACGAATGGCGGCAGACGACCAGTTTGCTGCGCGATATCCTCGAGGATATCAGGAAACCGCCGCTTGACCGGCTGCGCGACCTGGTCCACGCCTTCCTCCGCTCGGAGTGTGAGGAGGCTGCGGTGCGTGTGGCGCTCGACGACGCCGCCCCGCTTTACCGCGACGCGCCCGAGGCGCAGGCGGCGAGGGCGTCCGGAGACCGCACCATCCAGCTCTTCATGCAGGAGGCGTTGCCGAGCGCCGCGCAAGCGACTCGCGAATTGGCCGGCGACCTGGTCATGACGACGCTCAGCACGGTGGGGAAGCAGTTCTCGGAGACGCCTCGAACCCCCAAGGAGATTGAAGTCTACGCCAACGCCATGGCCGACATGTTTTGCGCCTACCTGAGAGGCCTCGATCACGGCTAAGGCGCGCCAGACCCGGTCAGCGAACAGGCCACGCGAGTTTCACACGGGGCAAAACCTTCGTCGGTTCAGCCCCGCGGAAAGCCGTCTTTAGCCGGCGGCCGCTGAACAATGCGGCCATGAAAACGGTACGCCTCAGACGTACCGGTTGACGATGTTTTCGAGCAATTCCTGGCGGCCGGATCTGGGCTGCGGCTCGATCTTCTCTTTGACGACGCGCTCGGCGATTTCCTCGAGCGTGCGCTTGCCGGCAAGCATCGCCTTGGCCTCGGCCGAATCCCAGCCGGCATAGCGCTCGGCGAGCGGGGCGGACAGCGCCTTGTCCTCGACCATTCGTGCCGCTGCCTTGAGGCCGCGAGCGCAGCAATCCATGCCGCCGATATGGCCGATCAGCAGATCCTGCGGATCGAGCGACTGGCGCCTGAGCTTGGCGTCGAAATTGGTGCCGCCGGTCTTGAAGCCGCCGGCCTGCAGCACCTGATAGTAGGCCAGTGCCATCTCCGGCACATTGTTCGGGAACTGGTCGGTATCCCAGCCCGACTGGTAGTCGTTGCGGTTCATGTCGATCGAACCGAAAATGCCGAGCGCATTGGCCAGCGCCAGTTCATGTTCGAACGAATGGCCGGCCAGGATGGCGTGGCCCTGCTCGATGTTGAGCTTGACCTCGTTCTCCAGTCCGAAACGCTTGAGGAAGCCGTAGACGGTGGCGACGTCGTAATCGTACTGGTGCTTGGTCGGCTCCTGCGGCTTCGGCTCGATCAGGATGGTGCCTTCGAAGCCGATCCTGTGCTTGTAATCGACGACCAGGTTGAGGAAACGGCCGGCCTGTTCCTGCTCGCGGGCAAGGTCGGTGTTGAGCAGCGTCTCATAGCCCTCGCGGCCGCCCCACAGCACGTAGTTCTCGCCGTTCAGACGCTTGGTGACGTCGATGCAGTGTTTCACCGTCGCCGCCGAATAGGCAAAGACGTCCGGATCGGGATTGGTGGCGGCGCCTGACATGAAGCGGCGGTTGGAGAACAGGTTGGCCGTGCCCCACAACAGCTTGACGCCGGTCTGCTTCATCTTTCCCGAGAAGTAATCGGCGATCTCGTCGAGCCGCGCCGCACTTTCGGAAAAGTCCCGGCCCTCCGGCCGCACGTCGGCATCGTGGAAGCAGAAATAAGGCGCACCCAGCAACGAAAACATCTCGAAGGCGACGTCGGCCTTGAGCTTGGCCAACTCCATCGTGTCGGTGCTGCCGGCCTTCGGAAACCACGGCCGGTCGAACGTCTGGCCGCCGAACGGATCGCCGCCCGGCCAGGCAAAGGAATGCCAATAAGCGACGGCAAAGCGCAGATGGTCTTCCAGCCGCTTGCCGGCGACAATCTCGTCGGGATTGTAGAACCGGTAGGCCAGCGGATTGGTCGAATCCGGTCCCTCGTATTTGATCTGTTGGATGTCGCCGAAAAAACCGCTGCTCATGTTCTTTTCCTCTCGCATGGTCCGGCCTGATTACCTCAGGCGTAATTGGTTTCGCGCTGACGCTGGTCGAAAAGGCTCATGTCAAAGCCACCCAACGAAGGAGACAGACCATGACCGACCTCAACACCATTGCCGAAAACTACATCGCCGCCTGGAACGAGAGCGACGCCGCGCGCAGAAAAGCCTTGCTCGAGGCAACCTTCACCGAGGACGTCGGCTATCGCGATCCGATCATGCGGGGCGACGGCCATGACGGCATCGCGGCGCTGATCGACGGCGTGCAGCAGCGCTTTGCCGGCTTCAGGTTCTCGCTGAAAGGCAAGCCGGACGGCTTCGCCGATACCATCCGCTTCTCCTGGAACCTCGGGCCGGACGGCACCGAATCCGTCATCGAAGGCACCGATATCGGCGTCATCGAAAATGGCCGGCTGAAAAGCGTCACCGGCTTTCTCGACAAGGTGCCGGCACAGTGAGGCCTTCTCGGCAGGCCACGGCGAGGGCGGGAAACCGCTCACGCCGTGGCGCTCCTGATCGCCGGGTAAAGCTGGCGGTAGCGCTGATAGGCATCTGCATAGGCACCGCCGAGGGCGGCGACCGGCTCGACCGTGGCGTCCGTCGCCGGCGCCGTGCACACGGCGCGCGGATCGGCGCCTGTCGCCGCGATCAGGCCAAGCCGGGCCGCTCCGAAGGCGGCGCCGAAATCGCCGTCGGCTGGAATATCGATGGGCAGGCCAAGCGCTGTGGCGATGGCCTTCAGCCAGTAGCGCGAACGCGAGCCGCCGCCGATCGCCGTCACCCGGGTCAGCGTCGTGCCGGCTTTGGCCAGGGCTTCGAGGCTGTCGCGGAAAGCGAAGGCGACGCCTTCGAGCACGGCCTGAGTCAGCGCCGCGCGGCCGGATTCGTGGGCAAGCCCGGTAAAGGCGCCCCGAATGACGGAATCATTGTGAGGCGTCCGCTCGCCTGACAGGTACGGCAGGAAGGAGACGCCGCTCGGCGCCTGCAGCGCTTCGCCGAGTTCGGCGGTCAACTCGCCGGCGCTTTTTCCAGCGATCCCCGACAGCCAGTTGAGCGAATCGGTTGCCGACAGGATGACGCCCATCTGGTGCCAGGTGCCGGGCAGTGCGTGGCAGAAGGTATGCACGGCGCTTTCCGGATTGGGCAGATAGGACGCGTTGGCGGCAAAAAGCACGCCCGACGTGCCGAGCGAGACGAACGCCTGGCCGGCGCCGACAGTGCCCATGCCGCAGGCCGAAGCCGCATTGTCGCCGGCACCGCCGGCGATCGGGATGCCCGCCTGCATGCCCCATTTCGCGGCCAGTTCGGCGCGCAAGGCACCGGCCTTGGCCGTGCCTTCGACCAACGACGGCATCTGCCTTTCGTCGAGCGACGTGACAGCGAGCAGTTCGGCGGACCAGGCTCGTTTGCCGACATCGAGCCACGACGTGCCAGCCGAATCCGACATTTCCGAAATGTGCTCGCCGGCGAGCCAGAGCCGCAAAAAGTCCTTCGGTAGCAGGACCTTTGCCACCTTGGCGAAAACATCCGGTTCGTTGTTCCTGACCCAGGCCAGCTTTGGCGCGGTGAAACCGGGAAAGACGATGTTGCCGGTCAGCTTGCGAAAGGGCGGGTCGGCGTCGAGTGCGGCCGCCTCGGCGTGGCTGCGCGTGTCGTTCCACAGGATGCAAGGGCGCAGCACCTGGTCGGCGGCATCGAGCAGGGTGGCGCCATGCATATGGCCGGAAAGGCCGATGCCTTTGACCGCCGCGAGTTCCTTCGCATGTATGGACCGCAGCTCGCCGACCGCCGCTTCGCAGGCGCGCATCCAGTCGGCCGGGTTCTGCTCGGACCAGCCGGGATGCGGGCGCGACACGTCGAGCGGCGCATGGCCGGAACCGACGATGCTCTGCCTTGCATCGATCAGCAGCGCCTTGACGCCCGAGGTGCCGAGATCGAGGCCGAGATACATGTTTCCTCCCATGTCCGTCATGCCTGGCGGCGACGGTCTTTCTTGCTTTCCCCGCCCAGTCCTGTGACACGGGCGGCGAAGATATCCCGGCAATCGTGCCGCCGGAAACGCACCCCGGTCAACACGCGAAGATTTTTTCGACGCTCGAAAAAATCTGGTCGGGGCAGTTTTTAAGGCAAGATGTGGCCTTGGTCAATTCGCCGCGAGAGCGGTTGCACGCCGTGAAAACAGTGCCGACAACGGGCTGTCCGGCCGTGCCAGCGCGCGTTCCGCCGCAAGCGCCCTCGCCAGCGCGCCATCACCGGAACGCAATGCCGCTTCGATCAGCGTCAGGTCGATGACGTCGCGTTGTGCGTGGCTGCCGCCGAAGCGATGGGCGATTGCCCGGATCGGCCGGATCAGACGTATCGTCCCGGCATAATTGCCCTCGCCGAATGCCTTGATGGCGAGCGTCAGGGGATGGCCGACATCCCTGGTGAAAGCAGCGTTGTCGTCCTTGCCGCGCATCGCCTCGCGCTGCGCCTCGAGCAAGCCGCGGGCCGGCGCTTCGAGGCCGGCGCCGACAAACGCCATCATCGCGTGGGCGTCATTGAAGGCATAATGGCCGGCGCTGGCCTTGGGCAACCAGTTGGCGGCGAGTGCCGTCCAGCGCTCGCCGACATCGACGCCGCCGAGATGCAGCCGCCACAGGATCGCCGAGGCATCGACCATGTTGAGCGCCAGCGTCGAGCGCTCGCCATAGATCGGCCCGTCGTAGAGCGCCAGCACCTCGTCGGTTTCGCCGAGATCATAATGGAACAGCGCCAGATGCCACCAATTATGCACCTGCAGGAAGCTTTCCCGCGTCCACGCTTCGGGATTGGCGCGCATCCACAGAATGCCGTCCTTCTGCCGGCTCTGCATCTCCATGACATGGGCCACCGCATGCTGGGCCCAGCCGTCGCGCGGCTCGATATCGACCGCCGTGCGGCCAAGTTTTTCGGCGCGCGCGTAGTCGCCCATCTCTTCCAGCCCGAAGGCTTGCATGCCGAGTATGGCATGGTAGCCCGGCATGCCGCTCTGCCAGGACGGCAGCGCGCGGCCGATGCGGTCGCGCAGCATGCGCGCATTGCCGGTGAAGAAGTCGATCTGGTGGCCGGTCTGCAGCGCCAGCGCATCGAGCGGAAACTCGATGGCGATATCCTCCAGCACGCGGGCGGCTTCGTGCCAGCGTCCCTCTGCAAGGTGGCCAAGGGCGGCGACATGCGCCTGCTCGCGCGTCGTCGCGGCAAGTGGCAGCGCTGCCTCGTGACATGCCTTGGCCACCGCCGTCGCTTCGCGCTCTGTGGCAAGGCCAAAGAGATAACCCTTGAACACATGCGCCATGACGAAGCCGGGATCTTCGGCGATTGCCCGGTCAACGGAACCGACCGGATCGCCGATGAAGCACTGCAATTCGCGAACAGCCCGGCTGTAGGACGAGAGCCCGGCCTCCGTCGCGCCAGACAGCGTCAGGCCGAATGCATCGCTCACCGCCATGGTCTGTCCTCAGTTGCCCGAGCGCATCGCCACTGTCGCGATCCCCGCGCTGACCAGCAGCGTGCCGCCGGTGCGGTTGAAGATGCGGATCGCCTTTGGGTTGCGCACCACGTTGCGCGCCCTTGCCGCGATCAGCGCATAACCGAAGGCATTGGCGAAGGCGAGCGCCAGGAAGGTCGTCTCGAAGATCAGCATCTGTGTCCAGAAATCCGCATGCCGGTCGAGGAACTGCGGCAGGAAGGCGACGAAAAAGGTGATGCTTTTCGGATTGAGCGCGGTAACCAGCCAGGCGTGCGCCGTCATTTTCGCCGATGACACCGCATCGGTGCGCGGTTCGGCCCGGAGCGCGCCGCCGGCGCGAAACAGCTTGATGCCGAGATAGATCAGATAGCCGGCGCCGATCACCTTCAGCACGGTAAACACGGTGGCCGACGCCGCCAGCAGCGCGCCGATGCCCAGCATCGACAATGTCATCGCGGTGAAGTCGCCGAGCGCCACGCCGACAGCCATCGGCAGCGCGGTGCGCCAGCCCTGGCCGAGCGCATAGGAAACCACCAGCAGGATGGTCGGGCCCGGAATGACCAGAAGGACTGCCGAGGCGGCGGCAAAGGCGGCCCAGTTTTCGAAGGACATTTTCTTCTCCTTGAGCTCAAAGAAGATGATAAATCCTTGGCCTCGCGCAGATGTAAAGAGGCAAGAATCGAAAAAGCCCCTCGTTAACGCCGGGCTGCCGGCCTTCACGCTTTTTCAACCATGATTGGCGAAAATGCGTGCTATCCGGCCGGACCGTGTTTCCCGCCGACAGCGTAGGGTTGGGTAAATGCGTGAGTTGCCGCAAGGTCTGTCGCTGCCGCACGATGGTGACGCAATCGAAACCGAAATACAGCTTTCCCGCCGCACGGCGCTGTCCGGCGCCGGCGCGCTGGCACTGCTCGGCATCGCCGGCTGCAGCCAGACGCTGGATCTGCCGTCGCTCCAGCTCGACGACGTCACCACCGGCTCGATCCGGCCCATCCGTCCGAGTATCAGCGTCGACAAGAACATCACCAGCCCCGACGTGATGTACGCTTCGCTCACCGACGGTGGCTTCAATGTGCCGGAAGTGCCCTATCTCAAGGTCAAGCCGGAGTTCCGCCGCCAGATCGTCGTCGATCCGACCGGCGAGCAACCCGGCACCATCGTCGTTCACTCGCAGGAACGGCTGCTCTATCTGGTGCAGCCCGGCGGCGATGCGATCCGTTACGGCGTCGGCATCGGCAAGGACGGGTTCCGCTGGTCCGGCCGCGCCAACATCCAGTACGGCAAGGAATGGCCGGTCTGGACCCCGCCGCCCGAGATGATCGCCCGCAGGCCGGAACTGGTGAAATGGCAAAGCGGACAGCCGGGCGGCCTCGACAATCCGCTCGGCGCGCGTGCCCTCTACATCTATCAGAACGGCAGCGACACCGGCTATCGCATCCACGGCTCGCCCGAATGGTGGAGCATCGGCCAGGCGATGTCGTCGGGCTGCGTGCGCCTGATCAACCAGGACATCATCGATCTCTACAGCCGCGTCTCCAAGAAGAATCCGGTCGTCGTCGTCTGACCGGAGGCCAAGGCTCGAGCGATTACTTTGCCGGCTAGCGCTGCACACCCATGTACTACAATTTTGTGCGAATTCATGCGACGCTTCGCCTTGCCCAGCCATGTCCGCTCGCGTGACTGACAAGTTTTGGGAGATCGCGACATCGTTGCGCTGATCGAGGCGAGCGAAGCGGAGAAGCCGACCATGCGTGGTCCCTTGCAAGAAGCAAGAAAGCAATTGATGCCGCTTGTCAGGATAGCCGAACTGGAAATCGATCCTAAGCAGATCGGCAGCTACAGGGCCCTGCTTGCAGAAGAGATTGAGGCTTCTGTACGCGTCGAGCCGGGCGTGCTTTTCCTTCATGCGGTGGCAGTAAAAGGCACGCCTGAAAAGGTGCGCGTGATCGAATGCTACGCCGATCAGGCGGCCTATGAGGCCCACCTGACCACGCCGCACTTTCTCAAATACAAGGCGCAGACGGCGAGTATGGTCAGGTCATTTCGGCTCGTCGAAACGGATCCTATCGCGCTGCAGGCGAAGAGTGGCTCGATTTCAAACTGACCCACTGCCTCTGCCGTTGCGCGATGCCGCAAGACAGGCGAATGTGCCTGCGATTTTCACCGCCCGGGAGACGTGAACAATGGCCGGAACTTTTGTCATCGCGCAAGGCGGCGGCCCGACCGCCGTCATCAACCAGACCGTGGTGGGTGCTGCGCTCGAAATCCGCAAGCGGCATCCCGGAGCCAAGGTCCTTGGTTCCATCCACGGCGTGCGCGGAATTCGTGACGGCAATTACGTCGATCTTTCCGCCATCCCCGAGGACCGCCTGCGGCTGATCGCGGCGACACCGAGCGCCGCGCTTGGTTCGACGCGCGACAAGCCGGATGCCGCCTATTGCGACCTCATCCTCAACGGCTTGAAGAAAGCCGGCGCCGATGCCTTCATCTATATCGGCGGCAACGACACCTCGGGCACGCAGCAGATCCTCACCGACGCCGCCGGCGGCAAGATCGCCTTCGTCCACGCGCCGAAAACCATCGACAACGATCTCGAGGAGAACGATCACACGCCCGGCTTCATGTCGGCGGCCGAGTTCGTCGCTGGAGCATTCCTTTCGGTCGATCTCGATTTCCGCGCTCTGCCGGGCATCTATGTCGGCATCGTCATGGGCCGGCATGCCGGTTTCCTGACGGCCGCGTCCGCGGCCTGGCAGCTCGATCAGGATAGCGGCCCGCATCTCGTCTACGTGCCGGAGCGGCCGTTCTCGGCGGCCGGTTTCATCGACGACGTGCGCGCCACGCTCGACCGCCACAAGCGCTGCATCGTTGCCGTCTCCGAAGGCGTCAGCACCGCCGACGGCAAAGCGCTGGTCGAAAGCCTGGTGCCGCCGGAAAGGCTGGAGCGCGACCAGCACGGCAACGTCAAGCTGTCGGGCAGCGACCTGCCGGCAGCCTTGGAGCGCGCGCTCGCCGAAGGATTGCCGGGCAAGCGGGCGCGCGTCGATGCGCTCGGCTATATGCCGCGCGGCTATGTTGGTGCCATCAGCGCGGTGGACGCGCAGGAGGCCTTCGATGCCGGTGCCTTCGCGGTCACGGTGGCCGACGAGGGGGGCGGTTCGGTGGCGCTGCAATATGACGGCAAGAAAACCGTGCTGAAGAAGGTGCCGCTGAAGAACGTCGCCGGCAAGACGCGCCATATGCCGGATGATTTCATGCTGCCGGATGTCAACCGGCTGTCCGATGCGGGGATGGCCTATCTGAAGCGGCTGGTCCCGCAAAAGTACAAGGTCGGCAAGCCGTTCGTCTGATGCCGGCCTTGATCTGATGGACAGCTGGTTCAGCAAAACCATCGTCAACGCCAATACGACGATGCTGACCGAGCCCTTCGTGCACGAATTCGTGCGCGCCAACATCTGGCATCTGCGCGGCCGCGATGTCGACCTGCTGGTCGACACCGGCATGGGGATCTGCCCGCTGGCGCCGCAGATCGACACGCCGTCCGGCAAGCCGCTGCTCGTCGTCGCCACGCATATCCATCTCGATCATGTCGGCTCGCTGCACGAGTTTCCGCTGCGGGCAGGGCCGCGCCACAGCGCCGCGCAGTTCGACAGCATGGATGAAGCGGTGACCTACGCCTACATGTTCCATGATCTGGAAGGCGCCGTCTCCAGGCTGCCGGCAAAGGGCTGGAAGGCGGCCGATTACAGGATTCAGCCGGCGCCTCTGGCCCGGACCCTGGACGAGGGCGACAGGATCGACCTCGGCGACCGCCAATTCCGCGTCCTGCATCTGCCCGGCCACTCTCCGGATTCGATCGCGCTGTTCGACGAGGCTGACGGCCTGTTCTTCGCCGGCGACGCCATCTACGACGCCATGCTGATCGACGACCTGCCGGATTCGGATCGTGCCGCCTATCGCCGCACGATGCAGCGCCTGCTCGAGCTGCCGATCCGGATCGGCCATGGCGGCCATGGACCGAGCTTCGATGGCAGGCGGATGCGCGAGATCGCCACCACCTATCTCAGCCGGACGGACCGGAAAGGCGAATAGGAGGCCTCGGCTGAGGCGGCGCAAATCTGAAGCGATTTGTCTTGGGCAGCTATTTTGTTCTTGCTTTGTGCCGGCAGCTATGCTACTAATATCGATATGGTGCTGATTCGCCCCAACGACCCGCCGCAAGGCGGGTTTTTGTTTTCGGGTTTCGGCGCCAGCCCGGCAAGGCGGCTGCCAGCCGGAAATTAAATCTTCGTAATATTATCTGGAAACCACGATCGGCGCCCTAGATGCGGGGCTGTCGATCCGGTCGGCCGCCGTGCCAGGCGAGACAGGCAAGGCCGACACGCCGATAGAGCGTTCCGGTGACGGAACGCTGCGGCGCCCGATCAATCTCTCGCCCGGACAACGGCCATGTCACCAATCCACACCCTTCGCAGACATCGCGTCGCCGCTTTGCTGGGCGCCGCGCTGATCGTCAGCCCCTTCGCCCTGCCCCTCGCTCCCAGGCTGAATGATGTTCTGGCGGCAACAGTGACCCCACCTGTCACCGGCATGACGGCGCCCAGCGGTTCGTTCGCTCCGGTCGTGGCGGCCGACAAACCGGCAGTGGTGACCATCACGACGGTCATGAAAGTACAACAGCCGGACACCATGAGCGACGCCTCTCCCTTTGGCGGAACCTCGCCTTTCGACGATTATTTCCGCCATTTCTTCGATGACCAGGGACAGCCCGCCCCCAAGACACCGCCGGAACAGGCGCCGCGCACCGAGGCCCTCGGCTCAGGCTTCATCGTCGGCGCCGACGGCACCATCGTCACCAACAATCACGTCGTCGACGGCGCCCAGTCGATCAAGGTGACGCTCGACGACGGCACCGAGCTTCCCGCCAAATTGATCGGTCATGACGCCAAGAACGATCTTGCCGTGCTCGTGGTCAAAGCCGGCAAGCCCTTGCCGACCGTCAAATGGGGCGATTCCGACAAGCTCATGCCGGGCGACCAGGTGCTCGCCTTCGGCAATCCTTTCGGCCTTGGCACCACGGTCACGGCCGGCATCGTCTCGGCGCGCGGCCGCGACCTGCATAGCGGGCCGTTTGACGACTTCATCCAGATCGACGCACCGATCAACCGGGGCAATTCCGGCGGCCCGCTGACGGATGTGAACGGCAATGTCGTCGCCATCAACACGGCGATCTTTTCGCCGAATGGCGGCAGCGTCGGCGTCGGCTTCGCCATTCCCTCGGACCAGGCGCAAAAGGTCGTCGCCAAACTGATGAAGGGCGGCTCCATCCAGTACGGCTATCTCGGCGTCCAGATCCAGCCGGTGACGCCTGACATGGCGAGCGCCATCGGCCTCGATCACCCAGCCGGCGTGCTGGTCGCGCAGGTCAGCGACGGATCGCCGGCCGCCAAGGCCGGCATCGAGACCGGCGACGTCATTACCAATTTCGCCGGCCGCGACATAAAGGATCCAAGGGATCTGTCGCGTGCCGTCGCCGACGTTGCGCCCGGCACGAGGGAAACCCTCGATGTCCGGCGCCAGGGGCAAAGCCTGCAGATCTCCGTCGAGGTCGGGCGCAACGAAGACGACATGGCAACGGGATCGGTGACCGGCGATCGGGGTCAGCCGTCGACGGAGCCGGGCCTTCGCGCACCGGCGCTCGGTCTTGGCCTGATGGACGTCACCCCGGATGTGCGCCAGGCAATGAACCTGGCAGGCAACCAGCACGGCGCGCTGGTCGAGCGCGTCGACCCGAACAAGGCGGCATCGGCTTCCGGCATCCAGCCCGGCGACATCATCGTCGGCGTCGACCAGCATCCGGTGAGGAGCGCCAGACAGGCTAACCAGGCGATTGTGCAGGCTGCCAAATCCGGCAAGAAATCGGTGCTGCTGCTTGTCGAGCGCGGCGACGCCCAGATGTTCGTCGCCGTCCCCTTCGCCAGTGGCTGAAGCGGGCGCCGCGCTGCCATGATCGATGTAGAGCATTGCCGCCAGGCCGGAGCCAAGATTTCGGTTGCCCGCGCTCGCGTCTTCGAGAAAACTGACAAAGGTCGGTTGGACCTTGCGCAAACGGATATTCTCGATGGTTACCCGAGGCTTCTCTTCCGGACGAAAGCCGCCGACGGATACGGATGCACGTATCCCGCCGGGGCAATATCTCGAGCAAGGTTTCCCGGTCCTGTCGGCCGGCCCGACGCCGCATGTCCGCACCGAGGATTGGTCGTTCACGCTTAAGCACGGGCCGCGGCCGATCAAGAAGTGGAACTGGGCCGAGTTCAACGCGCTGCCCTTGACCAAGATGACGCGCGACATCCATTGCGTCACCGCATGGACCAAGTTCGACACGGCGTGGCAGGGCGTGCTCGTCGACGACATCCTTGCCGACGCCGGCATCGAGCCGCCCACCGCCTTCACGCTGGCGCTGGGTTTCGACGGCTATTCCACCAACGTGCCGACGAAGGATCTCACCGGCGGCAAGGCGATGGTGGCGCTGCTTTATGAAGGCAAGCCGATCACGTCTGACCATGGCGGCCCGGCCCGGCTGCTCGTTCCGCATCTCTATTTCTGGAAATCGGCCAAATGGCTGAACGGGCTGCAGTTCACCGAGCGTGACGAGCCGGGTTTCTGGGAGTTGCGAGGCTATCATATCTATGGCGATCCGTGGCGCGAGCAGCGCTACACGAACGATCCATGAGCGACGCACCGGCGGCGCAGTCGCCCTGGCAGACGGTAACCATCACCCGGATCCAAAAGCGCACGCCGCGCGTCACCAGCTTTTTCCTGCAGCCGGCGCGGCCCTTCGCTTACCGTCCCGGCCAGCATGTCGACGTCAGGCTGACGGCGCCGGACGGCTATCAGGCGCGCCGCTCCTACTCCATCGCCTCGGCGCCGGAGACCGGCGTGACCATCGAACTGGCGATTGAAAAACTCGAGGACGGCGAGGTCTCGCCGTTCTTTCACGAGATCGCGGCGGTGGGCGACGAGGTCGAATTGCGCGGGCCGCTCGGCGGCCATTTCGTCTGGTCCGACGGCGATGGCGGACCGCTCCTGCTCGTCGGCGGTGGGTCGGGCGTGGTGCCGCTGATGTCGATGCTCCGTCACCGGGCGATGCGGGGATCGCTGGTCGCCGCCGCCCTGGTGTTTTCGGCGCGGGTCTGGGACGAGGTGATCTTTCGCGACGAGCTGATCGACCTCGCCGAGCGCCGGGATGGCTTCGACCTGGTGCTGACGCTGACGCGCGAGCCGGCCCGCCGTCCGGCAGATCATGCGCGGCGGGTCGACGCCGCGATGATGGTGCAAGCCATGACGAGGCTGCCGGCGCCGCCGAAGCTCGCCTTTGTCTGCGGCTCGAACGCATTCGTGACGGCCGCCGCCGCGGCACTGATCGATGCCGGGGTGCCTGAGGCACTCATCCGCACCGAACGCTACGGGGTCTGACCGGTTCTGCTTGCCCGGTTGCTGCCTTCGCCGGCCGGCATAAGCGGGCCGAAAACCGGCAGAACGGTGAGGCCGCGTTTGGCCGAAATGGTTAACGATTCGACAAAGAACCTCGGCCGCGACTTTTATCGGTTTAAAAAATCGAACCGAACGGTTCGTTTCTGTTGACAATGCGTGCAGGACGCTGTGAACGCTGCCTCCCCAAGTCACCTTGCAGGCAGACCGATACCATGGGCTATCTACTTGATATTTAGCAATAAAATTGTGGCGAAGGGAATCTCTGGCACAATTTCAAGGTGTAGATTCTTGGTCCACACCAAACAACTTCGTGATTGGAAACTGGCCATCGCCTTTCCCACATCGGGGCTGTCCGAACGACGCGAATTCCTCCCAAGACACGCCGCTGGACGGACGGAAAAACTGAGATACTGGAGTACTAAAATGAAAAAGATCGCTCTTGCCGCCGTCGCCGTTTTGGCCATCACCGGCAGCGCCTTCTCTGGCAGCGACAACTTTGGTTCCAAGGGTGCGAACCAGCCTGCCGCTTCGGTCGACAGCTCGTATACGGCTTCCATTCAGAAGCCGGCTCATGCTGACCAGCAGCCTGTCCAGGGCGCCGACCGAAACCTCTTCGGCAACAACTAACAGCCGATCCCAGCATCAGGGCGGCGGGGATATCCGCCGTCCGGGGATCTGAAAAATTCAGGAGTATTAAGATGAAAAAGATCGTTCTTGCTGCCGCCGCCGTTTTGGCCATCACCGGCAGCGCCTTCGCGGGCAGCGACAACTTTGGTTCCAACGGAGCCTACCAGCCCGCTGTCTCGGTCGACAGCTCCTACACGGCTTCCGTCAAGACGTCGGACCAGGCTGAAAAGCAGCCGGTTGTCCAGGGCACCGACCGTAACCTCTTCGGCAACAACTAACAGCCGATCCCACCATCAAGGCGGCGGCATGCCCGCCGCTTGATTTCGAAAATCCAGGAGTACCCAAAATGAAAAAGATTGTTCTTACTGCCGCCGCTCTCTTGATTGCCGCCGGCAGCGCTTATGCCCGCAACGACAATGTTGGCGGGACCGACATCAACAAGCAGTCGACCGTCAACGTCGACAAGACGCAGACGTATTCGGTACGTGACAGCAACTCGCCGATCTACAAGCTGCTGAATTCGTCTGGCGATGTGCCCAAGTCCGCGCCTCAGGGCGCCGACCGCAACCTCTTCGGCAACAACTAGGTTTTCCCGGGAAAAGCGTGTAGCGCTTTCCCTTGGGAATTGCGTCAAAACAAAGAGATAGAGCGGTTCGGCGTTCCGTGAAACGATGAACCGCTCTAACGGCCGAACTGGAATTCCAGACAAGAGCGGCGGGCCCTGCCCGCCGCTCTTGTTTTTTGCATGGCGGAAGAACGCCTGCTTCAAGCCGCCTTTGCTTCTGCTTCATGGAGCGCGAAAGAGCGCCCGTCCGCGTCGAAAATATGCAGGTCGCCGGCGTCCGCCGTCAGCCGCAGCGTCGCTCCGCGCTTGACCTCGACATTGCCCGGCAGCTTGGTCACCAGCGGCAGGTCGGCGCGGCCGATGTCGACATAGACGAGCTGGACCTCGCCGAGCTGCTCGACGTAATCGACCGTCCCTTCGAACAAATAGTCGGCGCCGGTGGCAATCATCAGATCCTCCGGCCGCACCCCGAAGCTCACCGCTGCGCCTTTCGCCGAGGCAGGCGTTGCGATCGGCACCGTTGCCTTGCGGCCGCCGACATGGCTGACGACCGTCGGGTTGCCGGTCTTGTCGATCGTCGCCGGCAGGATGTTCATCGCCGGCGAGCCGATGAACTGGGCGACGAACAGATTGCCGGGCCGCTTGTAGAGCTCCATCGGCGTGCCGACCTGTTCGATATGGCCTTCCTTCAGCACCACGATGCGGTCGGCCAGCGTCATGGCCTCGACCTGGTCGTGGGTGACGTAGATCATGGTTGTGGCCGGCATCGATTCCTTGAGCTTGGCGATCTCGATGCGGGTGGCGACGCGCAGCGCCGCGTCGAGGTTGGACAGCGGCTCGTCGAACAGAAAAACCTTGGGATTGCGCACGATGGCGCGACCGATGGCGACGCGCTGGCGCTGGCCGCCCGACATCGCCTTGGGCAGACGGTCGAGATATTTGGTCAGCTGCAGGATCTCGGCCGCCTGGCGCACCCGCTTGTCGATCTCGGCCTTGCTTTCCTTGCCGATCTTCATCGAGAAGGCCATGTTGTCGTAGACGGTCATGTGCGGATAGAGCGCATAGGACTGGAACACCATGGCGATGCCGCGCTTTGACGGCGGCACGTCGTTGACGATCTCGCCATCGATCTTGAGCTCGCCCGAGGTGATCTCCTCCAGCCCGGCGATGCAGCGCAGCAAGGTCGACTTGCCGCAACCAGAGGGGCCGACGAAGACGATGAATTCGCCCGACTTTATGTCGAGGTCGACGCCGTGCAGAATGTTGAGATTGCCATATGATTTCCTCACTTGCCTTAGCGTGACATCGGCCATGGTACCCTCCAGTTCTTCCTTGAATTCAGTCGATACGCCCGAACCAGGCGCCGTAGCCGCCGAGGCGGATAGTGCCGGCGCCAGTCTGTCCCGAAAACCCGTGTCCCGGCAAGGGCTGCAATGAGCGGCCGCCAAGATCGACTTCGGCAGGCTTTGCTCCGAGATTGAAGGCGCAGACGATCTGCTCGTTGCCTTCACGGCGGGTGAAGGCGACGGTGTCGCCCTCGCTTTCGATGAACTCGATATCACCCTTGGCCAGTGCCGGATGGGCGCGGCGGAAAGCCAGGAAGCGCCGGTAGTGCTCGAGCAGCGAGCCGTCGTCGCCTTGCTGCACATTGACGGCTTGCGCAAGGTGCTTGCTGGGCACCGGCAGCCAGGGCTTTGCCGTCGAGAAGCCGCCATTGCGGGCAGCGCCGTCCCAAACCATCGGCGTACGGCAGCCGTCGCGGCCCTTGAATTCAGGCCAGAAGCGGATGCCGTATGGGTCCTGCAGATCCTCGAAGCTGAGCTCGGCCTCGCTGAGCCCGAGCTCCTCGCCCTGATAGATACAGACCGAGCCGCGCAACGACATCAGCAGCGCCGAGATGACCTTGAGGTAGGCGGTCGGGTCGGGCTCGCCGGCTGCCCAGCGCGAGGCGGGACGCATCACGTCATGGTTGGAGAAGGCCCAGCACGACCAGCCGTCGCTGGCCACCTTGCCGAAGGTTTCCAGCACCGAGCGTACCTTTGCCGCGCTGATCTTCTCCGGCGCCAGGAAGTCGAAGGAGTAACACATATGCACGCGCTTGCCGCCGGCCGTATAGGCCGCCACCACTTCCAGCCCACGCTGCGAATCGCCGACCTCGCCAACCGCGGCCGTCGCCGGATATTCGTCGAGCAAGGCGCGGAAGCGTTCGAGGAAGCCGAGGTTTTCAGGCCGGCTCTTGTCGTAGAGATGGTCCTGGTAGTTGTAGGGGTTGACGGCCGGCGCCGTCTGGTCGTTTCGCTGCTCGGGCGGCAGCGGCGGATTGTCTTCCAGGCCTTGGCTGTGGAAATAGAAATTGATGGTATCGAGGCGGAAGCCGTCGACGCCGCGCTCCAGCCAGAAGCGGGTGACGTCGAGCAGCGCGTCCTGGACCGCGCGGCTGTGGAAATTGAGGTCGGGCTGCTCGGCCAGGAAATTATGCAGGTAATATTGCTGGCGGCTGGTGTCCCACTGCCAGGCCGAGCCGCCGAAGATCGACAGCCAGTTGTTGGGCGGCGTGCCGTCCGGCTTGGCATCCGCCCAGACATACCAGTCGGCTTTTGGATTGCTCCGGCTCGAGCGGCTCTCCTTGAACCAGGGATGGATGTCGGCGGTGTGCGAGAGCACCTCATCGATCATCACCTTGAGGCCAAGCCGATGCGCCTCTGCGGTCAGCGCGTCGAAGTCGGCCAGCGTGCCGAACATCGGATCGACATCGCAATAATCCGACACGTCGTAGCCAAAATCCTTCATCGGCGATTTGAAGAATGGCGAGATCCAGATGGCGTCGACACCGAGCGAGGCGATGTAGGCCAGCCGGCTGATCATGCCCCTGAGGTCGCCGATGCCGTCGCCGTTCGAATCCTGATAGCTGCGCGGGTAGATCTGGTAGATCACGGCACCTCGCCACCAGTCGCGATCTATAGCGAGATCTGGCTTCGGGGTGGCCTTCAAAGCGGATTGCATGATCTCAACCTCCTTTCACCGAGCCGGCAAGCAGCCCACGGACGAAATAGCGCTGCAGCGAGAAGAACACGATCAGCGGCACGATGATGGTGACGAAGGCCGATGTCGTCAGGATCTCCCAGTCGCCGCCGCGCGAGCCGAGCAACGCATTGAGCTTGGCGGTAAGCACGATCTGGTCGCCCTCGGTACCAAGGAAAACCATCGCCACCAGCAGATCGTTCCACACCCAGAGAAACTGGAAGATGGCGAACGAGGCCAGCACCGGGAACGACAGTGGCAGCACGATCTTGACGAAGATCTCGAAATCGCTGGCGCCGTCGATGCGCGCCGACTCCATGATCTCGCGTGGCAGGCCGGCGATATAGCTCCTCAGAAGATAGATGGCGAAAGGCAGGCCGAAGCCGGTATGGGCCAGCCAGATGCCGAGATAGGTCTTCGACGGCACGCCGAAGAAGCTGCCGACGCCGTTATAGAGCTTCAACAGCGGAATCAGCGACATCTGCAGCGGCACGACCAGGAGGCCGATGATGACGGCGATGAGCAGGGCCCGGCCAGGAAAGCGCATCCAGGCCAGCGCGTAGGCGGCGAACGCGGCGATCAGGATTGGAATGACGGTCGCCGGAATGGTGACGGTCAGCGAGTTCATGAAGGAGCGGCCGATGCCTTCCGAAAACAGCACCGTGTCGTAATTGTCGGTGGTGAATTTCGGCGGCGCCGACGAGGCGTAATAGACGCGCTGGCCGCGTTCGCTCTCGAAAGCCTTCGGCGAGGTCATGACGAAACTGCCGTCGGCATTGAGTTGCAGGGTGACGCCGTCGCCGAGATCGGCTGTCGAGCCGGCGGGATATTGCGTCGGCGCGGCCGACTTGACGCCAAAGGCGCTGATGTTGCGGGCCGGGCCGTCGCCGAAGATATTGCCTTGCAGGACGAACTTGCCCTCCTTCTCGACCTGCGCCGAGGCTGGCGGCAGCCGGCCGGCTTCCGTCTGGCTGGAACTGGTGAACGAGTTCCACCAGCCCGAAGCGATGATCTGATCCTTGTCGCGCAGTGACGAGACCAGAATGCCGAGCGTCGGGATCGTCCAGATCGCAACGAAGATGAAGACGGCGATGTGGACGCCGAAACGGCTGACAAAGGACTTTCCGGTCGACGCGGCCATCTCAATGCCCTTCCGTCTCTTTGTTCGCCTGGCGGATGTTCCAGACCATGATCGGAATGACCGCGATCATGATGATAATGGCGATGGTGGCGCCGCGGCCGAAATCGCCGCCGCCGCGGAACATCCAGTCGAACATCAGATTGGCCAGCACCTGGCTGTTCCACTGGCCGTTGGTCATGGTCAGCACGATGTCGAAAACCTTCAGCACCAGGATGGTGATGGTGGTCCAGACCACGGCGATGGTGCCCCAGATCTGCGGCACCATGATCTTCCAGAAGATCTGGAAAGGGTTGGCGCCGTCGATGACGGCGGCTTCCAGCGTCTCTTCCGGAATGCCGCGCAAGGCCGACGACAGGATGACCATGGCAAAGCCGGTCTGGATCCAGATCAGGATGACCATCAGGAAGAAGTTGTTCCAGAACGGCAGCGAGATCCAGACCTGCGGCTGGCCGCCGAAATACTGGATGATGGCGTTGAGCAGGCCGATCTGCGTCTGCCCGTCGCCGTGATATTCGTAGATGAATTTCCAGATGACGCTGGCGCCGACGAACGAGATCGCCAGCGGCAGGAAGATCAGGCTCTTGGCGATGGTGCCCCACCAGATCTTGTCGGTGAGCACGGCGATGATCAGCCCGAGGAAGGTGCAGGCGGCCGGCACCACCGCCAGCCAGATGATGTTGTTGAGGATCGAGTTGCGGAACTCGCGGTCGCCGAACGCCCATTGATAGTTGGCCAAGCCGACGAAATGGGCGCCGCCGCGATCAAGGAACGACAGCCTCAGTGTCTCCACCACCGGGTAGATCAGGTAGATGGTGAGGATGATCATCGCCGGGCCGACGAACAGCCAAGGCCGGATCACCCCCTGCCGGCGCAGATTGTTAATCGCCGCCTTGCCGGAAACGCCGCGCGCCGGAAAGATCGTGTCGAGTGCCTTGTTGGCGCCCCAGAAATAGGCGACGCAGCCGCCCACGCCGATGATGATGACGAATATCGCCGAAAAAATCTGAGCCGCCATGGGTCCCTCCCCCTGCGCACGGATCCGCCAGTCGAGAATGGCTTTGGCGACGGGATCATGCGCCGATTCAGTTGTCTGGAGCGCGACCAGCCGGAAAGCAGGTCACTGGGCGCGCGTCATGCCGGAATGCGTTGTGCTCACGACAATCGACGCGACGCCAAGCACCGGATAAGGTCCGGGCCGTTTGAGGCCCGGACCACATCACATTGGGAACTCAAGCCGGCCGCTTACTTGATCGCGTCCCAGCTTTTCTGGATGTCAGTGGCGACGTCCTGGGCGGACTTGCCGCCGACCAGGTCGATCATGCCGGTCCAGAACGCACCGGCGCCGATCTTGCCCGGCATCAGGTCGGACCCGTCGAAGCGGAAGGTCGAGGCGTTGGCCAGGATCTCGCCCTGCTTCTTCAGCGCGTCGCTAGCATAGGCGTCCTTGTTGACCGACTTGAACGGCGTCACGAAGCCGCCCTGTGCCATCCAGATCTCATGAGCGAGCGGCAGCTTCAGGAATTCGATGAACGCGCGGGCACTCTTGCTATCTTTGGTGATCATGGCCAGCGTGCCGGCGCCGAGCACCGGAGTGCCGAGCTCGGGCTTGGAGGCGTAGGGCGGGTAATAGAAGAAGTCGGCATCCTCGCCGATCTTGGTGCCTTGCGGGAAGAAGGTCGGGATGAACGATGCCTGGTGGTGCAGATAGCATTTCGGCGGCACCGAGAAGAGGCCCTTCGGGCTGTCACGGAAATCGGTCGCCGCAACCGCCTTGGCGCCGCCCTCGACCATCTTGTCGTCCGTCGCGATCTTGCCGAAAATGTCGATCGCGTTGACCACTGCCGGATCGTTGAACGGAATTTCGTTCTTAACCCATTTGTCGTAGGTCTCGGGCGTCTGGGTGCGCAGCATGATGTCTTCGACCCAGTCGGTCGCCGGCCAGCCGGTGGCGCCGCCCGAACCAAGCCCGATGCACCATGGCGTGCCGCCGTCGGCGATGATCTTCTTTTCGAGCTCGGCAAGCTCTTCCTGCGTCTTCGGCACCTTGTAGCCCGCTTCCTCGAAATTGTCCGGCGAGTACCAGACCAGCGACTTCACGTCGGCCTTATACGGAAAGGCGAAGAAGCCGGGTTTGCCGTCCTTGTCCTTGAACGTGCCGAGGTCGACCCAGGATTGGCCGGCGCCGTAATTGTCCTTGACCCAGTTGGCCGTGTCGTCGCCGAGCGGCGTCAAAAGCCCCTTCGATGCCAGATCCTGGATCAGGCCCGGCTGCGGCAGCACGGCAATGTTGGGCGGGCTGCCGGCCTGCGTGTCGATGACGATCTGCTGCTCGTAATTCTCCGACGAGGAGTACTTGATCTCGGCGCCGGTGGCTTCGGAGAAGTAATCGAGGACGGTGCGGATAAGCCCTTCGTCCTCGCCGCGCCACGGCCCGAAGATCGTCAGCGTCTCGCCCTTGAGGTCGACCTTCTTGAGCTCCTCGTAGTTGGCCCAGTTGAAACGGGGATCTTCGCCCGGCTTGAACTTCAGTTCGGCTTGCGCCGGCATGGCGAGCGCAAGCGTGGCAAACGCAGCGCCCAGCAGAAGCATTTTCTTCATCGGTATTCCCTCCCAGTGGTGACAAACACCGAACGAAACCTCCATTCCGTCCGCCGGCGCTGCAGGACTGTGACTCAGTCGGAAAGGAACTGCAACCTTTCGTAGAGTCTTCCAAAGCGCTTTGGTGATTTTGATCTCGCCACTGAATTGATCCGGAGTCAAGAGAAAGCCAAATTAATCGATTTAATTTCTGCGGTCGAGTGCCAGCGAAAGTGCGCTGCAGCACAGTTTTCTGGCGGTGCAGCAGCAAATTCGGCTTCAAACCGGTCCGAACCGTGCGTAAGGTCATTGCGCTCGGCGGCGCAGTTCGTAGCGGCCGGCTCGATTCAGATTAAAAGCGCTTTGAGGTTTGGAGGCCTCCGGTGAACCTCAAGCAGCTCTCCCATGTGCTGGCGCTTTCGCAGACTACGGTCAGCCGCGCATTGAACGGCTACCCGGAGGTCAACGAGGAAACGCGCCGGCGGGTGGTCGATGCCGCCAAGCGTCACGGCTATCGCCCCAATCCGAGCGCCCGCCGGCTGGCGACCGGCAAGACCGGCATGATCGGCTATGTGCTGCCGACGGGGACGACCGTCGACATCGACCCGCATTTCGTCGAGTTCCTGTCCGGCCTCGGCGACTATGCGCGTTCGCACGAGCTCGACCTGGTGCTGTCACCGGCCGATGCCGACGACCAGGAGACGACCTACCGCCGCATTGTCGCCAACCGGCAGGTCGACGCGGTCTATATCTCCTCGCCGAGGCCGGCCGACCGGCGGGTGGCGCTGGTCAATACGCTCGGCATTCCTTTCATCGTCCATGGCCGCAGCGAAGGCTTCGATTTCGAGTATCCGTTCACCGACATCGACAATGAGGGCGCCTTCCACGAGGCGGCGCGGCTACTCGTTCAGCTCGGTCATAGGCGTCTGGCGCTGATCAATGGCGACGATCGCGAGACCTTCGCCATCCATCGCGAGCGCGGCGTGCGTCGCGCGCTTGCGGCGAGCGGCCTGATACTTCGTGATCAGCATGTCTGTTCGCTCACCATGACCGAGGAGAACGGCTACCGCGCCGCCCGGCGCTTGCTGGAACAAAGCGACGCGCCGACGGCGATCGCCTGCTCCAGCCTGATCATGGCGCTCGGCGTGGTGCGCGCGGTGCGCGATCTCGGCCTGACCATTCCGGGCGACCTGTCGCTGATCGCTCATGACGACGTCTTCCCGTGGCTGAAGCCGGAAAATTTTTCGGTGCCCTTGTCGACGACGCGTTCGTCGATCCGCCTGGCCGGCGCGCGCATCGCCGAACGGCTGGCGGCGCGGATTTCCGGTCTGGAGGAGGGCGCTCGCGGCGAAGTCTGGCCGGTCGACCTGGTGGTCAGGGGATCGGTCGCCGGCGCGCCGGCCTAGAGGCAATCACTCTGAACGGCCGAGGTCGACTCTTGGCGGCTGTTGGCCAGCACCAGCGGGTGCGTCCTGGTCTCAGGCCGCGGATTTGAGGTGATCGATGAAGGCGCGCAGCTTCGGCAGGACTTGGCGCTTGCCGGGATGATAAAGGAAGACACCCGGCGTCGTCGTGGCGACGCCGTCGAGCACCGACTGGAGTTTTCCTTCGGCTATCGGACCTTCGGCGAGTGGTCGCGGCGTCTGCGCCAACCCCACGCCCCGCATCGCGGCCCCGACCAATGTCGAATAGTCGTGCGCGATCAGCGGGCCTGAGACGATTGCCTCGATTGCACCGTTGCCGTCGATGAACGACCAGGGCGCGATGCTGCCATTCGAGCGGCGCAAGCGTAGGCAGGCGTGGTGGCGCAAGTCGTCGACACGCTCGGGACGGCCTTGGCGCTCGAGATAGTCAGGGCTGCCGACGACCACGAACGAGAACGGCGCTGTCAGCCGCACCGCGACCATGTCGGCGGCGATGAGCTGGCCGAGGCGGATACCGGCATCGAACCCACCGGTCGCGAGATCGACCATCTGGTCGCTCACGGCGATCTCCAGTTCGATCTCAGGATAGGCTTGGCAGAACGACGCGAGCAGCGGCTCCAACATCAACGGCACGATAGCGCGGGGTACAGACAGGCGCAGCAGACCGGTCGGCCGCTGGCCGATATCGCGGGCAGCCTCGCCGGCCGCGACAAGCTCTTCGAATGCCGGGCCGGCACGGTCGAGGAACCGCTGGCCAGGCTCGGTTAAACCAACGCTCCGCGTCGTGCGGACGAACAACGCCGTGCCCAGACGGGCTTCCAGCGCGCGCACCGCTTGGCTCACGGCGGATGGCGTCACGCCGAGATCGGCGGCGGCACGGCGGAAGTTACGGCGCCTGGCGACGGCCAGGAACGCCTCGACGCCCTCCAGCGCACCATGTCGGACTGTGTAGTTCTGCTTCATAGGTTGTTGTGATTACACCGGATAGTCGAATTGCGGTAGCGGGCTTAAAGCCGCGTGAATCAACTGTTGAGAGAAGGCCAAATGTCCACGGAAATGGTATTCCAAACCCATCTTGTTCTCGGCTATGTCGCGTGGCTGCTTTGCTTCGGCGCGTACGGTTTGCCGTGGCTCAGGTCGATGGACCGGGTCGCGGCGCAACGCGCCATCGCCACGCTGCACAGCTTCCGCTTCTTCGGGCTCGTCTTCATGGTTCCAGGTGTCGTAAGCCCCAATCTGCCCACCGACTTCGCCGTATTCGCCGCCTACGGCGATTTCGCGACTGGCGTGCTGGCCATGCTGGCGCTGCTCACGGTGAGGATACGCCCGCTCTTCTGGCCGTTGGTCGTCGCCTTCAATGTCGCAGGGACGGTCGACCTCATCGTCGACTATTACCACGCCATTCAGATCGGCCTTCCTGCACGCGCAGGCGAACTGGGCGCCACCTACGCGATCCCGATCATCTACGTACCGCTGCTGATGATAACGCATGTCGCCGCATTCTATTTTCTGGCACGTCCTCGGCAAAACGCGACTTGAGCGGGCTATTCCTTCGCCGCTTCGGCCGCCTTGGTGTCCAGCAGGCCAAAGCCGAAATCATTGTCGCGCCCCTTGGGGCCGAGATCCTTTGCCGTGGCGGCAAGCGCTTTCTCGACCCAGTCGGCGGAGCGGTCGGGTGCGGCATGCAACAGGTTGGCGACGGCGCCGGTCACGATCGCTGCGGCGAAGGACGTCCCGGTCACCACGTCCGAGCCGGCGCCGCTCGGCGCCACCATCTCAACGCCGGGAGCGGAGATGAAGACGTAGGCGCCGCGATTGGCCTGCGGCATCAGCCCGTCCTTGGCATCGGTGGCCGTCACCGCGATCACGCCGTCGAAGGCGGCCGGATAACCATAGGGCGCCTTCGGTCCGTTATTGCCGGCGGCCGCAACCAGCACGATGTCGAGCGCGCGCGCATTGCGGCAGGCGATGCCGAGCAGGTCGTTCTTCGGACCGACGAAGCTCATATTGATGATGCGGACATCCTGCTCCGCCGCCCAGTCGAGCGCCGAAAGGATGGCGTCCATGGTCGATTTGCCGCCCTCGAAGGCGCGGGCATGATAGATCCTGGCGCCCGGCGCCATGCCTTTGAACGCGCCGTTACCGGCGATCAATCCGTCGACCGAAGTGCCGTGGTCGCGCGCCTTGATCGGCACGTCGGGCATGGCATCGAACTGCCCGGCGATGACGCCGGAGAGCGCCGGATTGCCGTCGTCGATGCCGGTGTCGATGACGCCGACGCGCACATTCTCGCCGCTGGCTTTGTCGGCATCGAGCGCGATGCGCTCGAACGCATAATTGACGATGCTGGCCGCCTGCTGCAGCGAGTAGACATGGTTGGCCTCACGCCGCAAAGTACGGCCGTCGGCGGCAAGTTGCGCCAGCACGACGCCGACCGGGCGGCCATCGGGAATGCCGAAGCGCACCAGCGTGTTGCCGAGCAGCCGCGACTGCCGCTGCGAGCGTATCTCGAGGCCGAACGAGGCCGCGATCTGCTGGACCGCGCCGGCATCGCCATTGACCGTGACCAGCACCTCGTCGGGCACGAAATCGCCGATCACGGCGCGCGGCGGCTCGGTTGCGACAAGATCGGTGGGTGCTACGACCGGACCGCCCGGCGCGGCAGCCTGTATTGCCGGCGCGACGGCGGGCGGGGTTGCAGTATTGCCAGGAGGTATAGGCGCCTCGGTGACTACGGCAGGATTGGGGAACAGGTCGACAATCAAGTCCGGAAGAGACACCGCGCCCGTTATTCCAGGAGCCAGCGCTTTGCCGCCATCCTTCACGGCGCCGCCATCCTTGGCGCAGTCGGCGTTGGCAGCATTTCCCCGGTTCAGGCAGTCGATCTCAGCCTGGGTGAGGTTCGAGTCATTGGTCTGCGCCATTGCGGACGCGGCGAAGATTGTCATCGCCGCCGTCAATCGAATGACCGCCTTAGCCGCCATCAGCCGGTTTCCTTCCCTCCAGCGCAGCTTCGGTGAAAGGCTGGGCGGCAATAAGGCCAAGCAGCTTCTGATAGTCGGCGGCGGTCTTGGCCGGAACGCCGAGGCGGAAGACGCCGTCGGCGGTCGGCCCGCCGGCGATCTTCAACTGGTTCTGGTCGAGAAAAGCGATGATGTCGGACAGCTTCGCATCCGGTTTGAACTTCACAAGGGCAAACGGCATTTTGGCCAGATCGTCCTCCGATCCGGCAATCTCGAAATCGCCACCTCTGTTGCCAGTCTGCACAAAAGACTGCACGACGACCAGAGCCAGCAGCACCGCGGCCGCGGCCCAGGCGACGCCGGCGGGCACCGCCATGAAGCGGCTCCAGGCTTGCGCCAGCCAGGACGATGCCGCAGGCGCGCGGGACGGGCCGGCCTCGGCGTCGAGCGCCTTGGCAAAGCGGCTGAGCGCATCGGCCGGCGGGCGGATTGCCTCGTTTGCGGCAGCGGTGCCGGAGAATTCGGCCTCGGCCTCGCCTAGTGCGGCCATCGCCGCCGGATCGCTCGCCAGCCATTCCTCGATGGCTTCGAGCTCGGTGCCCTCCAGCGAGCCGTTCAGATAAAACGGCAGCAGCATTTCCATTTCGTCGCGGCGTGACATTTTTTCAGCGGCGCTCATGGCCACCCCCTGTCGTAACCGGCGGCCTTGAGGGCTTCGCCGAGTTTCTTGCGGGCGTAGAACATCCTGGTCTTGACCGTTGCGACCGGGATGCCGAGTACCTCGCCGATCTCGCTCACCGATTGCCCGTGATAATAGGCAAGGTCGATCACCGTGCGGTGCTCTTCCGGCATGGCATCGATAAAGCGTCGCAAGGCGGCGGCCTTGTCTTCCTTCATCGTCACGACTTCCGGCGTGTCGGCGCCGTCGGCGACCTGGGCCGCGTCATCGTCGTCGATCCAGTCTTCCTTCTTCTTGCGCAGCAGGGACAGCGCCTTGAAGCGGGCAATGCCGAGCAGCCATGTCGAGACCTCCGAGCGCCCCTCGAAGGCCGGTGCCTGCCGCCAGAGTTCGAGGAACACCTCGTTCGCGATATCGTCGGCCATCAGTTCCGATCCCGTCTGGCGTGCCACGAAGCGGTAGACCCGCGCGTGGTGGCGCATGAACAGGAGCCGCTCGGCGGCACGGTCGCCTTTCGCGACCCGCTCGACAAGCGCGCGATCGGTCTCCGCGGCCGTCATCGCCGGTCGAGCCGCCTGGCTCCTGCCTGCTCTGTCGCTGATCGGCCCAAAAAGGTTCACCGCATCCGCCCGTATATTTGCGGAGGCTAACTGAAGAGCGGGAGCGTTGCCAGAGGGAGAAGAGGGCGCGCGCTCAACTCAGGAACGGCTCCGCCTTCATCGTCGCCGGCACCGGCACGCCGAGGCGCGCAAGCACCGTCGGCGCGAGCTGCAGCTGATCGAGCAGCGTATTGGCTTCCGGACCCTCGCCGGATCCGAAGTAGTAAAGTGCGAAATCCTGCATCTCATCGTCGTGGCCGCCATGATGGCCGCGATCGGTCTGGCCATGATCGGCGGTGACGATCACCTCGTAGCCGGCTTCCCGCCAGCGCGGCAGAAAGCCGGCGAGCATGGCGTCCATTGCATAGACGGCATGATCCATCTCGTGGCAGTCATGGCCGAAGCGGTGGCCCATCGAGTCCAGAGTACAGCTGTGCAGGATGCCGTAGTCGATGCCGTAGCGCCTGGTCAGCATGGTCAACGTCGCGAACAGGTCGACGTCGCTCGGCGTCATCTGGTTCCTGGCATTGTAGCCGGTCATGGTGTGGAACCGGCCATGGCTGATCGGCCTGCCCGGCTGGTCGAACTCCATGTCCTCGACCAGGTCGAACGGATAGGCCCGGAAGAATTCGGACCAGTAGGAGTGGGTGACCGCACCGGTCTTGCCGCCGGCCCTGCTGACCTCGGAAAAGATGTCCGGCTGTTCGACGCGAAACCGGTTCTCGTTCGACAGGATACCGTGCACCTGGGGCGGCACGCCGGTGTGGATCGAGGCATAGCAGGATGCCGAGGTCGACGGCAGCACGGAGCGCATTTTCCATACGCGGGCTTCGCCTGATTGCACCCAGCCTTCGAGATTGCCCATCAGCCGTCGCCAGTTCCGGTAAGGCACGCCGTCGAGGATGATGAGCAATAGTTTTGTGTTGAGCGCCAAGGGCGCCTCCATGCGGCTTAATCGGAAAAGTCAGGGCGGGCCTGCCGTTCAATCCACGCCCGGACAGGATCGTCGGGCGCAAAGGGCGGCCCGCTAGTTCCCCGCGCTGGCCATGCGCCGTCCCTTGATCGCTTTCTCTAGCCAGCCGATCTCCATTTCTGGCACCGACGATAGCAAAAGATCGGTGTAGGCATCGAAGGGTGGCGTCAGCACGGTGCTCTTGGCGCCGTAGCGCACCACTTCGCCGCGATACATCACGGCGATCGAATCGGCGATCGACTTGACCGTGGCCAGGTCGTGGGTGATGAACAGATAGGCGACGTTTTCCTCTTTCTGCAGCCCGAGGAGCAGCTCCAGTATGCCGTGGGCGACCAGCGGATCGAGCGCCGAGGTCACCTCGTCGCAGATGATCAGCTTCGGCTTGGCGGCGAGCGAACGGGCGATGCAGACGCGCTGCTTCTGGCCGCCCGAAAGCTCGGCCGGATAGCGGTCGACATAGCCTTTGCCCATTTCGATCTTGTCGAGCAGCTCGGCGACGCGTTTGTCGCGCTCGCGCCCGCGCATCCCAAAATAGAATTCCAGCGGCCGGCCGATGATGGTTCCGACCGTCTGGCGCGGGTTCATCGCCACGTCGGCCATCTGGTAGATCATCTGCAGTTGGCGAAGATCCTCCTTCGGCCGGTCGGCAAGCCGGTTGGCGAGCGGCCGTCCGTCGAAGGTGACGGTGCCTTGTTCGGGCGGCAAGAGGCCGGTGATGGCGCGCGCCAGTGTCGATTTGCCGGAGCCGGACTCGCCGACCACCGCCAGCGTCTGGCCGGGGAAAATATCGACCGAGACGTTCTTCAGCACCTTGATGTGACTGCGGCCATAGGCGGCGGTGATGTTCTTGACCGACAGGAACGGGCTCGTGCCAGGCTGCTGCTCCTGGTGTTCGATCTGATGCACCGAAACCAGCGCGTTGGTGTATTCCTGGCGCGGCTCCTTGATGATCTGGCGGGTGCCGCCCCATTCGACTAGCCGGCCGTGGCGCAGCACCATGATCTCGTCCGAGACCTGGGCGACGACGGCAAGGTCGTGAGTGATGTAGAGCGCCGCGACATGCGTGTCGCGGATGGCATCCTTGATCGCCGCCAAGACGTCGATCTGCGTCGTCACGTCGAGCGCCGTGGTCGGCTCGTCGAAGACGATCAGGTCGGGCTCCGAGCACAGCGCCATTGCCGTCATCACGCGCTGCAGCTGACCGCCCGAGACCTGGTGGGGGAAGCGCTCGCCGATGCTTTCGGGGTTCGGCAGGCTGAGCTTCTTGAACAGCGCCACGGCGCGCTTTTCGGCTTCGGCCCGCGTCGCCGTGCCGTGCAGGAGTGCTGCCTCGACCACCTGGTCCATCAGCCTGTGCGCCGGATTGAAGGCGGCTGCCGCCGATTGCGCGACATAGCAGACCTCGCGGCCGCGCAATTTGCGAAACCCTTCGTTGCCGCCCTTCAAGATGTCGCGGCCATTGAGGATGACCTCGCCGCCGGTGATGCGCACGCCGCCGCGGCCGTAGCCCATCGACGACAGGCCGATGGTCGATTTGCCGGCGCCGGACTCGCCGATCAATCCGAGCACCTTGCCCTTTTCGAGCGTCAGCGAGACATCGTGCACCAGCACGATGTTCTTCGGCGCCTCACCCGGCGGATATACCGTGGCCTCGATGCGCAGATTGCGGATGTCGAGCAGCACGCCGGACTTCGGTTGCCCGGGCTTCGGTTGCCCGGGCTTCGGTTGCTTGTCAGCCATTACCCGCGTCCTCCCTTCAGGCTTGTCGTGCGGTTGAGCACCCAGTCGGCGACGAGATTGACGGAAATCGCCAGCGCTGCGATCGCCGCCGCCGGAATGAGGGCGGCGCCTATGCCGAAGACGATGCCATCCTTGTTTTCCTTGACCATGCCGCCCCAATCGGCGTCCGGCGGCTGCACGCCAAGCCCGAGGAAGGACAGCGTCGACAGGAACAGTACGGCATAGATGAAGCGCAGGCCGAGTTCCGAAACCAGCGGCGACAGCGCATTGGGCAGGATTTCCCGGAAGATGATCCAGCCGCTGCCTTCGCCGCGCAGCTTGGCCGCCTCGACATAATCCATGACGTTGATGTCGACGGCGACCGCCCTCGACAGGCGGTAGACGCGGGTCGAGTCCAGAATGCCCATGACCAGGATCAGTGTCACGAGATTGGATGGCAGCACCGACAGCACGACAAGGGCCATGATCAGTGTCGGGATCGACATCAGGAGATCGACGAGACGCGACAGAAGCGTGTCGAACCAGCCGCCGAAAACCGCTGCCGAAAAGCCGAGGATGGCGCCGAGCGAGAAGGACAGCGCGGTCGCCAGCACCGCGATGAACAGGGTGATGCGGGCGCCGTAGATCATGCGCGACAACAGATCGCGGCCGAGATTGTCGGTGCCCAGCCAATGCGCCGCGGACATCGGTTCCCAAGGGACGTCGCTGACGATCTCGGCATTGCCATGCGGCGCGATCCACGGCGCAAAAATTGCTGCCAGCACGAACAGCGCCGTCAGCACGATGCCGACCAATGCCGGGATGGGGATGCGTTTGATGACGAGCATACCCGCCCCCCTCATTTCGGATGTCTGAGGCGCGGATTGGCGATGATCGCCGCTATGTCCGCGATGATGTTCAGGCTGATGTAGACGGCGGCGAAGATCAGCCCGACCGCCTGCACCACCGGCACGTCGCGCTTGGTGACGTGGTCGACGAGGTATTGGCCCATGCCTGGATAGACAAAGATAACTTCGACCACGACGACGCCGACGATCAGGTAAGCGAGATTGAGCATCACGACGTTGATGATCGGCGCAATGGCATTGGGGAAGGCATGCCTGCGGATGACCGCGAAGGCCGAAAGCCCCTTGAGTTCGGCGGTTTCGACATAGGCCGACTGCATGACATTGAGGATCGCGGCGCGCGTCATGCGCATCATATGGGCTAGCACCACCAGGGTCAGCGCCGCCGCCGGCAGTGCGATGGCCTGAATGCGTTCGCCGAAAGGCATCCCGTCATAGACAGTGGAAATGGCGGGAAACCATTGATGTTGCACCGCGAAGAAAAAAACGAGCACATAGCCGACGAAGAATTCCGGGAAGGACGTCGAGGCCAGCGCCAGTCCCGAGATCAGCTTGTCGACCCAGCCATTGCGGTAGCGCACCGCGATCAGGCCGAGGATGATCGCCAGCGGCACCGCGACGACCGCCGCCCAGAAGGCGAGGAACAGCGTGTTCCACAGCCTTCCCTTGATAGAGGTTGCGATATCCTGACCGCTCGACATCGCCGTGCCGAGATCACCGGTCAGAATGCCGCCGAGCCAGCGAAAATAACGGATGTAAGCGGGATCATTGAGGCCGAGCTGCTCGCGCAGATTGGCGAGCGACTCCGGTGTCGCCGACTGTCCGAGGATGGCTTGCGCGACGTCGCCGGGCAGGATCTGGGTGCCGGCGAAGATCAGGACCGAAACGGCCAACAGCAGCAGAATGCCCAGCGCAATGCGCTGGGCCACCAGTTTCACGATGGGTGAGGACATATCCGCAAGGCCGGGCTCAGGCTTCGAGCCAGCACTTCGCCAGAGCATATCCGTTCATCAACTCCTGATGCGGATCATCCACCCACCCGGCAACCTTGGCGCCCGTCGCGTCGATAAACTGATTGAACATCGGCAGGATCAGGCCGCCCTCGTCGCGCACCATCACAGCCATGTCGTGGTACATGGCCTTGCGCTTGGCCTCGTCGAGCTCGGCGCGAGCCGCCAGCACCATCTTGTCGAAATCCGGACGCTTGAACCGTGTGTCGTTCCAGTCGGCCGTCGACAGATAGGCAGTCGAGTACATCTGATCCTGCGTCGACCGGCCGCCCCAGTAGGAGGCGCAGAAGGGCTGCTTGTTCCAGACTTCCGACCAATAGCCGTCGCCCGGCTCGCGCTTGATCTCCAGCGTGATGCCGGCCTTGGCAGCACTCTGCTGGAACAGCTGTGCAGCATCGACGGCACCGGGGAAGGCGACGTCCGACGTCCGGAGCAGGACGGCACCGTCATGGCCCGACTTCTTATAGTGGAACTTGGCCTTGTCGGGATCGTATTTGCGCTGCTCGATCTCGGTGAATAGCGGGTACGATGCATTGATCGGGAAGTCGTTGCCGAGCGAGCCATAGCCACGCAGCACCTTGTTCAGCATCTCCTCGCGGTCGATAGCCAGCTTCAACGCCATCCGCAAATCGTTGTTGTCGAACGGCGCGGTGTTGCAGTGCATGATGAAGACGTAGTGGCCGGGTCCCGAATGGTTGCGGATGGTGACGCCGGGCACGCGCTTGATCAGATCGACGATCTTCGGCTCGACGCGGTTGATCATGTGGACCTGGCCGCCCTGCAGGGCGGCCGTACGCGCCGTGGCGTCGTTGATGACGATGATCTCTATCTGGTCGGCATGGCCCATCTTGTCGCCCTGCCAATAATTGGCGAAGCGCTCGCCGCCATGGCGCACGCCGGGCTCGTTGGTGGTGACCTTGTAAGGACCCGCCGAGATGCCGGCATCGGCCTTGTCCTTGCCGCCATTCGGCTGAATGATCAGGTGATAGTCGCTAAGCAGGTAGGGCAGGTCGGCATTCGGCTCCTTCAGCGTCAGCACCACTTCCTTGCCGCTGGCCTTGATGCTCTCGATGCCTTTCATGTAACCGAGCGCACCGGACTTTGACTTCTCGTCCGAATGGCGTTCGAGGGTGGCGGCCACGTCCTCTGCGGTCACCTTCTTGCCGTTGTGGAACTCGACGCCATCGCGGATCTTCAGCGTCCAGGTCTTGGCGTCGTCCGACGAGCCGATCTCTTCGGCGATGCGGTTCTCGAGCTTGCCTTCGGGAGACAGTTCGACGATCAGTTCGCCCCACATCTTGCCGAAGGCGAACGGCACCTGCGTCATAAACAGCGCCGGATCGAGGCTGTTGGTGGACTCGCCACCGACCAGGCCGGCCTTGAGCGTGCCGCCCTTGACCGGACCCGCCGCGCGGGAAGCGCTGGATAGCAGCGAATTGGCGATGGTTGCGGTGACGCCAAGCGCTGCTGCCCGGCCGAGAAAATCGCGACGGCTCAGCTTGCCGGACGCAACGCGCCGGCTCAGATATTCCAGTTCGTTTGACATGTTGAGTTCCTCACTCTGTTGGTCCGACCTTATGGTCGTTTTTCTCATTTCTATCGGGAGAATAATGACCGTAAGGGAAAGCGGTAAGCAAGACCGAATGCGACATGCCGTGGCGTAAATCGTGCGTCGCAATTGGACCAATCGCTATAAGCGCTCAAAGCAGTGCGCGCGGGATTTTCTCCTCGAAGTTGCGCTCGAAGACCAGTTTTTCGCCTTCGTAGGCTTCGATTCTGGCGCTAACCACGAAGCTTTGCGCGTCGGACCGCATTTCGGCGAAGGTTTCGGTGCGCACCGACCATCCATTTCGCGACAGCGTCTGGGTCCAATGCGTCTTGCCCGAGGCTGACAGCGGATTGTCGGGATGGATCGCCAATGTCTCTCTGGCGATGCTGCCATTGGCGAAGCCATGCTCCAGGTCGCGCACCTCACCGAAATCGTCAACGATGAAAAGCGTAATCATTCCGGTCTTTTCGTCGCGATCGACATGACGCTCGGAATTGGCGGGCCGAAGCGTCTCCGTTGCCCAGGGCGCAGCACCTTCGGGAGCGGGGAAGGTGACCTCGTCGCCTGTCGCCGGCGGGCGTACCGGCAGCGTCAATGTCGCGGCCGACAATTCGAGCCGGACCGGCTCCGGCGACGGCCAGATCATCGGCCAGTAGGCGTTCGAAACGGCAACGCGCAAGCGATGGCCGGCCGGCACGCGATAGGCGCATTGGTCGAGCACCACCCGGGCGCTGACGGTTTCGCCGGGCACCAGCGCTTCGGGAAATTCGTGCGAGTTGCGATGCGTCAGGTTGAGCACGCCGTAGGAAATCAGCTCCGATGCTCCGTCCGGGTGGACGTCGCACAGCCGAACCGCGATGTTCGCCTGGCGCCGGTCCGACGAGACCCTGACCACAACGTCGGGAGCACCGACAATGTCGACCGTTTCGGTCAGCACCGGCTGGTCGAAGCACACCGACAGCGCATCGTCGGGGCGCTGGTCACCCGGCAGTTCCGGGCCGAAGGTGAAGGGGAAATATTCGCCGCCGGCGAGGCCGCAGCTTTGCGGCGAAGCGACAATAGTGTGGTTGCCTTCAGCGATAAGCTCAACCTCTTGGGTCTTGATGTTGGGTGACGGCCATTCCGATTCAGCGACCCAGCGGCCCGGCCGCTCGGGGTGCCAGCGCGCCGGACGCACGCTGTCCATGACGTAGGCGCGGTAGGCGGGGTCGGCCTCGACGCCGGTGTCGATGTCCTTCAGCCAGCGGTCCCACCAGCGCAAGGCCTCCTGCAGGAAGCCGATGCGCGGTTCGGGCGCGGCGTAATGCGGGTATTTGTGGATCCACGGGCCGACGATGCCCTTGACCGGCGCCTCGATATTGACGGCGAGATGGGAAATCGTATTGCGATAGCCATCATGCCAGCCGCCGATCGACAGCACCGCGGCATGGATGGCGGAATAGTCCTCGCAGATCGAGCCGCGCTTCCAATAGGCATCGCGATGCTGGTGCTTCAGCCACAGCGGTGCCAGGAAGGGCTGGTTCTCCAGCCTGGTCAGCCACAGGTCGCGCCATCTGTTGTCGCCGGCCAGCAACGGATCCGGCGGCCTTGACGAATAGGACAGCATGGTCGAGGCCCAGCCGAAATTCTCGATCAGCAGGCAGCCGCCCTTGTAGTGGATGTCGTTGGCATAGCGGTCGACCGTCGAACAGAGACTGATGACCGCCTTCAGCGCTGCCGGCTGCTTGGCTGCTACCTGCAGGCCGTTGAAGCCGCCCCAGGAAATGCCCATCATGCCGACATTGCCGTTGCACCAGGGCTGCGCCGCCGCCCAGGCGATGACGTCGCAGGCGTCCTGCAGTTCCTGCTCGGAATATTCATCGTCCATCAGCCCTTCGGAATCGCCATTGCCGCGCATGTCGACGCGGATCGAGGCGTAGCCGTGGCCTGCGAAATAGGGATGCGTCAGCTGATCGCGATAGATCGTGCCGTCGCGCTTGCGGTAGGGCAGGTGCTCGAGGATCGCCGGCACCGGATCGTCGGCAGCATCGGCCGGCATCCACACCCGCGCCGACAGCCTGCAGCCGTCCGGCATGATGATCCCCATATCCGGAAATTCGACGATCTTTCGTGGGAATTCAGTGACGATTTTCATGCGGGGCATAACGCCCCGCAGCGAGGCGACTTTCAATCGCTATTCGCGACTGGAGCAGCAAATTATGCGACCTGTCAGAGAGGCCGCGCGGCTACCGCAACTCGTCCACCAACTCCGGGTGTTTTTCCAACAGCGTCATCAGCTGAATGGTTGGGCCACTCGGCTCGATCAGACCCCGTTCGTATTTGTCGAAAGCGTTCTCGCCGACCTTGAACAGGGATCCTGCCTCGCGCTGCGACAGTTTGAGCTTTGTGCGCACGCGACGGATGGTGGCCGGTGCCGGAACGCCGTCGATCTTTTCTTTGAGGATGCGGCGCGCTGCATCGACGACGGTCATGTCGTCTCCGACATGCACGCCCTCACTTCCCGAAGAGGGATAATAACCCGGCAGCTCGACGATCATGCTCTCGCCCTTGTAAGTCACAGTGAACGGACGCACCCCACGCGTCAGCGTTTCTCCTGTTTCGGGGGAGGTCATGCTATTCGTTCCATTATTTTCTTTCATCGCCATAGTCACTTTCCTTGAACGACATGACTGTGAATTCGGTCACGACGTCCGCCTGAAATTTCACGTAAAGAACCAGGTCGCGTGCTGGCACGTGCCAGACACGATGGTCGGCGAACGTCGTCATCGACGTTACAAACATCTTCCGCGTGATGCCGCCGATCACCTCGACAATACCGGCGCGATCAAAGCCCAGCCCAATGGCATCCCGCAGGGCGGACGTCTTGATTGCCAGCGTGTCGACAGAACCCAACTCGGCCTTGATTGCATCAAGATCGTAAGTGGGTCTGCGTTTCTCCATAACGCAATATGCCACCATAAAGGTGGCAATTCAAGCCATTGAACTTTGCGGCATTCAATTCAGCGGAATGTCGTTTTCGTCCTTGCCGGCCTGATAGGCGCCGGACAATTCGTCATAGCGCGCCGATATTGTGTGGATGCGCGCTTCCAGCCGGCCGCGCTCGGGGTCGGGCAGCGAGCGCACCAATTTGCGGATCGAAAAGCTCTTCCAATAGGCATTCTCGGCATTGTAGCCGCCGGGATCGAGCGTGAAGACCTCTTTCAGGATCTTCAAATCGTGCGGGATGTCGAAGCTGTCGCGCGAGTCCTCGTGGCTGAACAGATAGAAGAAATTGTCGAAGCCGGTCCAGGTGATCGCCGACAGGCAGAGCGAGCAAGGTTCGTGCGTGGCAAGAAAGATCGCGTCCTTGGTATCGACGCGCTCGGCCTTCGGCATTTCGTAGAAGCGCTTCAGGCAGTGCACCTCGCCATGCCAGAGCGGGTTTTCCGTCTCGTTATTGGTTTCGGCAAGCACCAGCGAACGGTCGTCCTTGCGCAGGATCGCCGCGCCGAACAACTTGTTGCCATGCGCGACGCCCTCGGCCGTCTTCGGCACGATGTCGTGCTCTATGACATCGAGCAGGCGGTCGATCAGCGAAATGTCGGTCATCACCGGCTCCCATCGGGAAGATGTATCTCGTAGGCGTGCGAGAAGTGGCACTCTTCGAGGTTGGAGCCGTCACCGCCACGGTCGACGACCACAAAATCTTGGACATCGCCGATCGGCGTCAGCACGCCGTGCCACAAATTGCGCGGATAGTTGACGCCTTGTCCGGGCGCGGTGATGAACGCATGCAGTTCGCCCGGGCCCTCCTCGCCATCATGGCAGACGACGACCAGGAACGGCCGTGGTGACAGCGGGATGAAGGCCTGGCTGCCGAACGGATGGCGCTCCACCATGGTCAGCTTCAACGGCAGCTCATAGGGCGTGCCACGCACCATGGAGATCAGCACGCGCGCATTCGGTCCTCGTGCTTCCGCGGTGGCGAGGTCGTGGTAGCGCTCGGCCTTGCCTCCATTGATCGAATAATGGTTGTCGCCGCCCATATCGATGACGTCGCCGAATTCGGCGAAATTTTCGCGGGTCAGCGGCCGCGCGACGATGCGGGTCATGGTAAAGGTCTCGCGACGCCGGCGCTGCCAAGCTTGGCGTGGCGGTTGACGTCCTTGTAGAGGAGGTAGCGGAATTTGCCTGGCCCGCCGGCATAACAAGCCTGCGGGCAGAAGGCGCGCAGCCACATATAGTCGCCGGCTTCGACTTCGACCCAGTCCTGGTTGAGACGGTAGACCGCCTTGCCCTCCAGCACATAGAGCCCGTGCTCCATGACATGCGTCTCGGCGAACGGAATGACCGCGCCCGGCTCGAGCGTGACGATGGTGACATGCATGTCGTGGCGCATGTCGGCCGGATCGACGAAGCGCGTGGTCGCCCATCGGCCTTCGGTACCCGGCATCGGCGTCGGCGCGATGTCCTGTTCGTTGACGAAGAACGCTTGCGGCGGCTCGATGCCGTCGACTGCATCATAAGTCTTGCGGATCCAGTGGAAGCGGACGGCGGCGCCGCTTTCATTGTGCACCGTCCACCCACTCGCCGGCGGCAGGAAGGCAAAGCCGCCCGGCCTTAAGCTATGTTTCTTGCCGGCAAGCGAAACGCTTAGCTCGCCTTCGACCACGAACAGCGCACCTTCGGCGGCGGCGTCAAGCTCAGGGTGGTCGCTGCCGCCGCCAGGCGCGAGCTCGACGATATATTGCGAAAACGTCTCGGCAAAACCCGACAGCGGCCGCGACAGCACCCAGACGCGCGTCCCATCCCAGAACGGCAAGGCGCTGGTGACGATGTCCTGCATCACGCCTTTGGGGATGACGGCATAGGCCTGTGTGAACACAGCGCGGCCGGTCAGCAATTCGCTCTGGCCGGGATGTCCGCCCTGCGGCGCATAATAGGTTCGCTCGGCCATTTTCATCATATCCATAAATTCAAGCCTGTTGCGGAAGCCAGGGCCTATCGCGGCAGCCAAAGCCTATTGCGGAAGCATGTCCTTGACGCGAAGCAGCGCGATGCGCTCGACCTGTCTGCAGGCGGTTTCGAATTCGACATCGTGGCTGTTGCCAATACGCGCCTCGAACTCGGCCAGGATCTTCCCCTTGGTCTTGCCTTTCACCGCAATAATGAAGGGGAAACCGAAACTGGTGACGTAGGCGGCATTGAGTTTTGCGAACAGCTCGCGCTCCTTGTCGGTCAGCGCGTCGAGGCCGGCCGAAGCCTGTTCCCTCGACGATTCCGCCGTCAGCCGCTTGGCCTGCGCCAGTTTTCCGGCAAGGTCGGGGTGGGCATTGAGCACGGAAAGCCGCTCGGCCTCGCTTGCCGCGCGAAAGACGCGGCAGAGCGCATTGTGCAGGCCGCCGGCACTGTCATGCGCCGGGCCGAGCTCCAGCTCATAAGCGCGCTCGGCAATCCACGGGGAATGCTCGAACACGCCGCCAAATGTATGGACGAAGGCCTCGACTTCCATTTTCGACGGGCGCAGCGCCGGCAACCGGAACGGATGCGTCTCCTGCCAATGTTTTGCGATGTCGATGCGCCGTGCCAGCCAGACCTTGTCGTGTGATTTGACGTAGTCGATGAAGCGCTTCAGTGCCGCGACCCGGCCCGGCCGGCCGACGAGGCGGCAGTGCAGGCCGATGTTCATCATGCGCGGCCGTCCTGCCTTGCCCTCGGCATAGAGCGTATCGAAACTATCCCTGAGATAGGCAAAGAACTGGTCGCCCGAGTTGAAGCCTTGCGGCGTGGCAAAGCGCATGTCGTTGGCGTCGAGCGTATAGGGGATGACCAGCTGCGGCTTCGCCGACCCGTCCGGTGCCACATGCTCGAACCAGTAGGGCAGTTCGTCGTCATAGGTGTCCGACACATAGTCGAAGCCGCCCTCTTCCGCCGCCAGCCGCACCGTGTTGATCGAGGTGCGCCCGGTGTACCAGCCGGTCGGCCGCGCGCCTGTGACCTCATAATGCAGCCGGATCGCCGCTTCCATGTCGCGGCGCTCGTCTTCTGGCGCATGGTCGCGGTAGTCGATCCATTTCAGCCCGTGCGAGGCGATCTCCCAGCCGGCCTCCTGCATCGCCGCAACCTGATCGGGCGAACGCGCCAGGGCCGTGGCGACGCCGTAGCAGGTGACCGGCACTTGCGCCGCGCTGAACAGGCGCAGCAATCGCCAGAAGCCGGAACGGGCGCCGTATTCGTAGATCGATTCCATGTTCCAGTGGCGCTGGCCGGGCCAGGGCGCGGCGCCGACGATCTCCGACAGGAAAGCCTCCGAAGCCTTGTCGCCGTGGAGGACGCAATTCTCGCCGCCCTCTTCGTAATTGACGACGAACTGCACCGCGACATGCGCCCCGCCGGGCCATTTCGGATCCGGCGGATTGGCTCCATAGCCCCGCATGTCTCGTTCGTAACGCATTCTCGCTCCTGCCGGAAATTGTGATCAGGATAGTCGAAAGGAGTGCCTGCGCATTCCCCCGAAATTTTTGAAAGTGTTTTTGTCGCGCTCCGCTCGACCGGGACTTATGCATCGCCTTTAATTGGCGCACAATTCATGAATAGTGTTCGACTGTGCAGGGAATGGAGCAGCCAGTGGCGGAAACGTCGAAAGCCGAAGGCGGGCGCCTGACGACCCACGTCCTCGACACTGCGGCCGGCAAACCGGCGGCCGGTCTGTCGATCGAGCTCTATCATCTTGACGGTCAGGCCCGGACGCATCTGAAAACGGTCGTCACCAATGATGACGGCCGTTGCGATGCTCCGCTGCTTGCCGGCGCGGAATTCCGTACCGGCGAATACGAGCTGGTCTTTGCGGCTGGCGATTATCTGCGCCTGCAAGGGACAAAACTGCCGGAACCGGCCTTCCTCGACCATGTGCCGATCCGCTTCGGTATGGCCGAGCCGGTGCACTATCATGTGCCGCTGCTCCTGTCCCCGTACGGCTATTCGACTTACCGGGGAAGCTGAGATGGCCGGGATCAAGACACGCAACGAAATCCGGTTCATCCTCAATGGCGAGGACGTCGCGCTCAGCACGGTTGCACCCGATCAGATCCTGCTCGATTGGCTGCGGCTCGACCGTTCGCTGCGCGGCACCAAGGAAGGTTGCGCCGAGGGCGACTGTGGCGCCTGCACGGTGCTGGTCGGCAGGCTCTCCGGTGGAACACTGGTCTATGAAAGCGTCAATGCCTGCATCCGCTTCCTTGGCTCGCTAGACGGCACGCATGTCGTGACCGTCGAGCATCTGTGCGGCGACGCAGGAAAACTGCATCCCGTGCAGCAGGCGATGGTCGATTTCCACGGCTCGCAATGCGGCTTCTGCACACCGGGTTTCGTCATGTCGCTTTATGCTCTGTGGATGCGGGCGCCGGAGCCGTCGGACGCCGCCATCGAAAAGGCGCTGCAAGGCAATCTCTGCCGCTGCACCGGCTACGAGGCGATCATGCGCGCCGCACGTGCCATCTCCAGCTACGGCAAGGCGACAAAGGATCCGTTGGCGGCGGAGCGCAAGGCAGTCACGACCAAGCTCGAAGCGATGAAGGACGGTTCGCGCATTGAGATCGGCTCCGGCAACAAGCGGCTGATCGTGCCGGCCAATGCCGACGATCTGGCCAGCGTACTGGTCAAGGAGCCGGGCGCCACTATCGTCGCGGGTTCGACCGATGTCGGCCTTTGGGTGACCAAGCACATGCGCGATATTGCGCCGGCGGTTTTCATCGGCAATCTCGATGGTCTGTGCGGGATTTCCGAGGACAAGGGCGTCGTCTCGATCGGCGCCGGTGTCACCTATAGCGAAGCCTTCTCGACGCTGGCGAAACGCATCCCGGCGCTCGGCCCGCTGTTCGACCGCATCGGCGGCGATCAGGTGCGCAACATGGGCACCATCGGCGGCAATATCGCCAACGGTTCGCCGATCGGCGACACGCCGCCGCCGCTGATCGCACTCGGTGCCCGCCTGACGCTGCGCCGCGGCGACAAGCGTCGAACGATCCCGCTCGAGGAGTTTTTCATAGCCTATGGCAAGCAGGACCGGCAGCCCGGCGAATTCGTCGAGGCCGTGCATGTTCCGGTGCCAGGTAGCGAGACGAAATTTGCCGTCTACAAGATCACCAAGCGCCGCGACGAAGACATCACAGCAGCGCTAGGCGCGTTTTTCCTGAAGCTCGCCGAGCATGGCACGGTGGCGGATGTGCGCATCGCCTATGGCGGCATGGCGGCAACGCCGAAGCGAGCCTTTGGCGTCGAAAAGGCATTGCTTGGCAAGCCCTGGACGGAAGCGACGGTCGAGGCGGCGATGGCCGCGTATGCCGACGATTTCACGCCGCTGACCGACATGCGGGCAAGCGCCGAATACCGGGCGCTGGCGGCGCGCAACCTGCTGCTGCGCTTCTTTGCCGAAACCACCGGCACCCGGGCGCCGATCCAGGTATCACGGCACGAGGCGGCATGATGAACAAGCACGCCACCCCCAACCTGAAGGCGCAAAAAATCGCCGGCGGCGTCGCCACCGACCAGCGCCATGATTCCGCGCACAAGCATGTCAGTGGCACGGCCGTCTATATCGACGACATGCCGGAACCGGCCGGCACGCTGCACGGCTACCTTGGGCTTTCGACGGCGACGCATGCCACCATCACCAGCATGGACCTGTCGGCGGTGCGCGCGGCACCCGGCGTCATCGACGTGCTGACGGCGAGCGACGTGCCAGGCGAGAACGACATTTCGCCGACCGGCCGTCACGACGAGCCGGTGCTGGCCGACGGCAAGGTGCAATTCTTTGGCCAGCCGATCTTCTGCGTCATTGCCGAAACCCGCGAGCAGGCGCGCCGTGCAACGAGGCTGGCCAAGGTCGAATACAAGGAATTGCCGTTCGTCGCCGATGTCGGTGAGCTCGATCCCCGGAAAGATAAGCTGGTCACGCCGCCGCTGACGCTGAAGCGCGGTGATGCAGCGGCTGCGATCAATGCGGCGCCGCGCCGGCTGAAGGGAAAAATGCGCATAGGCGGCCAGGAGCATTTCTATCTCGAAGGTCATATCGCCTTGGCCATCCCCGGCGAGGACCACGACGTCACCATCTATTCCTCGACCCAGCACCCGAGCGAAATCCAGCACATGGTCAGCCATGCGCTGGGTGTGCCGAGCCATGCGGTGACGGTGGAAATCCGCCGGATGGGCGGCGCTTTCGGCGGTAAGGAAACGCAAGGCAATCAGTTTGCGGCATTGGCCGCTATCGCCGCGAAGAAACATCATCGGGCCGTGAAAATCCGGCCCGACCGCGACGACGACATGATCGCCACCGGCAAACGCCACGATTTCCTCGTCGACTACGAGGTCGGCTTCGACGACCAGGGCAATATTCTGGGCGTAGATTTCATGTTCGCGGCGCGCTGCGGCTTCTCGGCCGACCTCTCCGGCCCGGTCACTGACCGCGCGCTGTTCCATTGCGACAACACCTATTTCTGGCCGGCGGTGCACGCGCAATCGGCGCCGCTCTACACCAACACGGTATCGAACACTGCCTTTCGCGGCTTCGGCGGCCCGCAAGGCATGGTCGGCGCCGAGCGCGTCATCGACGAAGTCGCGTTTGCCGTCGGCAAGGACCCGCTCGAAATCCGCAAGAAGAATTTCTACGGCACCAGCGACCGCAACATCACGCCCTATCACCAGACGGTCGAGGACAACATCATCCACCGCATCGTCGCCGAACTGGAGGCGAGTTCCGACTATGCGAGGCGCCGCCGCACCATCGATGCTTTCAATGCCAACAGCCGCTTCATCAAGCGCGGACTGGCGCTGACGCCGGTCAAGTTCGGCATCTCGTTCACCGCCACCCACTACAACCAGGCCGGCGCGCTGGTGCATGTCTATACCGATGGTTCGGTGCATCTGAACCACGGCGGCACCGAGATGGGGCAGGGCCTCTATGTCAAGGTGGCGCAGGTCGTGGCGGAAGAGTTCCAGATCGACCTCGATCAGGTCAAGATCACCGCGACGACGACCGGCAAGGTGCCGAATACCTCGGCCACCGCCGCGTCTTCCGGCTCCGACCTCAACGGCATGGCGGCGCAGAATGCCGCCCGCCAGATCAAGGACCGGTTGATCAATTTTGCCGTCGAGAGATACCAGGTGCCGCGGGACCAGGTGCTGTTCCTGCCCAATCGCGTGCGCATCGGCAACCAGGAGATCGCCTTCGCCGATCTCGTCAGGCAGGCCTATATGGCGCGCATCCAGCTTTCGGCGGCGGGTTTCTACAAGACGCCGAAAATCCATTGGGACCGCGACAAGGGCGAGGGCCATCCCTTCTACTATTTCGCCTATGGCGCCGCGTGCTCGGAAGTTTCGGTCGATACGCTGACCGGCGAATATGTCGTCGAGCGCACCGACATCCTGCACGAAACCGGCCGCTCGCTGAACCGCGCCATCGACCTCGGCCAGATCGAGGGCGGCTTCATCCAGGGCATGGGCTGGCTGACGACGGAGGAACTGTGGTGGGACGACAAGGGGCGGCTGCGTACCCATGCGCCATCGACCTACAAGATCCCGCTCGCGTCGGACCGGCCGAAGATTTTTAATGTGACTTTGGCCGACTGGGCGCAAGCAGGCGAGCCGACGGTGCACCGCTCGAAGGCGGTCGGCGAGCCGCCCTTTCCGCTCGCAATGTCGGTGCTGCATGCGCTGTCGGACGCAGTTGCGAGCGTTGCCAGCCACAAGATCTGCCCACGCCTCGACCCGCCGGCCACGCCGGAGCGTGTGCTGATGGCGATCGAACGGCTGAAGCGGGAAGCCAGGACCGGCGCTTGAATCCCGGAAAACGTGCAATTCAGGCCGAAAAACTCTATATTTCCCGATAGGGAACGCGAATGATGAACGCGAAAGTGCAGAGCCTGAAAGCCTTTCTTGCCGGCGCCGGCCGGGTCGCCTTCGTTGAGGTGGCCGGGACAAAAGGTTCGACGCCGCGCGAGACGGGTGCCTTCATGCTCGTCTCGGGATCGGCCACTTTCGGCACGATCGGCGGCGGCCAGCTCGAATACATGGCGACCGACAAAGCGCGGCAGATGCTTGGTCGATCTGCCGCAGGCCCTGGCGAGGTTGGCGCCGCCCCTCATCCGCCTGCCGGCACCTTCTCCCCGTATAGTGACGGGGAGAAGGGGGCTGGCCGCAACGCTGTCGCCACGCTCGACATCGCGCTCGGCCCGGAGATCGGGCAGTGCTGCGGCGGCAGAGTCGAGCTGCTGATCCGGCTGGTCGACCCCGCGCTTGAAGCCAAGCTGGTTGCGGCGGCGGAAGCCGAGGAAGCGCAGCGACCGCATGTCTACATCCTCGGCGGCGGCCATGTCGGCCAAGCGCTGGCCTCGGCGATGGCCTTGCTGCCGGTGCATATCGTCGTTGTCGAGACGCGAGCCGAGGCGCTCGAAGGCATGCCGGAAGCGGTCGAAACCAAGCTGACGCCGATGCCTGAGGCAATGGTGCGCGAAGCTCCGGCTGGATCCGCCTTCGTCGTCCTTACACATGACCATGCGCTGGACTTCCTGATCGTCGCCGAGGCGCTGAAACGCCGGGATGCCGCCTATGTCGGCATGATCGGCTCCAGAACCAAGAAGGCGACGTTCCGGAACTGGTTCCTGAAATCGGCGGACGGAAGCGAGGCGGAATTTGCCCGCCTCGTCTCGCCGATCGGCGGCGATGCGGTGAAAGACAAGCGTCCGCAAGTCATTGCAGCGCTCGCCGCGGCCGAAATCATAACGGCCTTGGCGAGGTATTATTTACCCGTCGACGGGCCAAAATATTCCCAATCATCGGGTGGTGGTCGGCCGACCGCATCGTCGCAGACTTTTTGATGCTATGAACGGAAGACTGTAGCAGTTGGCGCGTAAGGCCGAGAAAAACACGAGCAGCGCAAATTGATGAAACAGCTTGTCATAGCTCTTCTGGCTGCTTTTGCAGTTTTCTTGGCGTCTACAATAGGATCGCGAACGCCCGCTGCGCGACACGCCGGCGAGCAAACACTCCGCGCCACCTGGTTTGTGCATGTGTTTGCGGTTCTGCTTGCGGGCTTTATCGCGGTCGTTGTGGTTGCCGGACACAGCGAAACACCGAGCGAGCAACTTCCCTGGATTTTTGGTCTACTGGTTGGCTTTGGTCTGAGCCTGATCGGGTGGATTTGGTTCTTTTATGTTCGCGTAGTCTTTTGGAATGTCGAGGGCATAGGAATCCGGCAGCCATTCATGCCGCTTCGATTTATTCCGTGGGAAGACATCGAATGGGCTGGTCGCAAATGGACAGGAGATTTCCAGCTTCATTCCAAGAAAACCAGCATTGGCTACACCGCGTTCCAGGGCGGACACGATGAGCTAAATCGCCGGGTGAAGCTTGAGGTGCCGAAGTTCGACAGAAATTTCTGATCGAACCCCGGCGCGCCGAGCAAATAGCGCCGTCCAAAAAGAGCTATTCCTTCTCCTGCGTGTGCGCCTCAAGGAACCACAGCAATTTGTCGAGCGAGCGTGAATAGGCGGTGAAGATGTCGGCGGTGTCGGCGTCGCCCGCGCCAGCCGCTTCGTCGATCGCCGCGCGTGCCCACTTGGCGGTTGCGGCATAGCGGTCGATCAGCGCCGCCAGATGATCTCGGGTCTTGTGGATGTCGGTCGGATAGGCCTCCAGCATACTCGCCTTCGAGACCTCTTGCGATGTGCCGAGCGCCGTGCCGCCGAGCTGTACGGCGCGCTCCGCAATGGTGTCGACATGGCCGTCGATCTCCTCGCGGAACGTGTCGAGCATCTCATGGATGGCGATGAATTGCGGTCCCTTGACGTTCCAGTGCGCCTGCTTGGTGATCAAGGCCAGATCGATGGCGTCGGCGAGGCGGGCATTGAGAAGATCGATACACTCTTTCTTGGCATTGGATTGCAGGTCGTTGCGGGTGGCGATGGCATCCATGATCGGCTCCTGTGGCGGTTGCGTCCGCTTGGTTTGAAGAGGGCGAAGTTTGTGGAAGGTCAATCGAACATGCGCGCAGACGCCCTCATCGCCGCGCGGCACAGCATCCCAAAACGGCGATCTCCGACTTTCGTTCCGCTCGTCGTTTACGCCGGCCTTTTCAAGCCCAGATGGTCGCGCAGCGTGCTGCCTTCATAATCCGTACGGAACAGCCCGCGCCGCTGTAGCTCCGGCACGACTAGTGTGGCAAAGGCATCGAGTTGGCCGGGAAAATAGGATGGCATGACGTTGAAACCGTCTGCGGCGCCGCCCTCGAAGCGTGCCTCGAGCTCGTCGGCGATCTGGGCGGGCGTTCCGACGACGCGCCAATGGCCGCGCGCGCCGGCGAAATGACGGGGCAAGCTGGCGAATGGACAGCTTGTCGCGGCGTGATTGCTCGATGACGAGCGCCTGCCGGCTCTGCATGCCTTCGCTGGCCGGCAGCTCGGGCAGCGGTCCGTCGATGGGATAGCGCGCGAGATCGGATATGCTGAGATAGCTGGAAAGCAGCGCGACACCGACATCGTCCGGTATCAGCTCCTGCAGTTCATCATGTTTTGCCCGGGCTTCCGCTTCGCTTGCCGCGACGACCGGCGCGACGCCGGGCATGATCTTGACGTCCTCCGGCTCGCGCCCATGGGGCGCCAGCCGTCCCTTGAGGTCGTCGTAGAAGGCCTTTGCCTCCTCGAATGTTTGCGCCGCAGTGAACACCACATCGGCGGTCCGGGCGGCAAGATCGCGGCCCTCATCCGACGCTCCCGCCTGAACCATGACCGGTGCACCTTGTGGCGAGCGCGGCAGATCGAGCGGGTCGCGCACCGAAAAACTTCTGCCTTCGTGTCCACCCTGGCCTTGCCAAAGGCCAGCAACCACGGCAGCGAATTCGCGCGCGCGTTCGTAGCGGTCGGCATGTGGGCGCAGTCCGGTCGAGCCGAAATTGGCGGCCTCGATCTGGCTGGCCGAAGTGACAAGGTTCCAGCCGGCACGCCCGCCGCTCAGATGGTCGAGCGACAGGAAGGTTCGCGCCAGCCCGTAAGGCTCGTTATAGCTCGTCGACGCCGTTGAGACGAGGCCGATGCGCTCCGTCTGCACCGCGAGCGCCGCAAGCAGGCTGATCGGCTCGAAGCCGATCGAGCGCGACGTTTGGCTGGCGATGTTGACATTGGCCTCACGCACGCCGGCGGCGTCCTCGCAGAAGATCATGTCGAACTTTGCCGCTTCCGCCGTCCGCGCCAGCTGGATGCAATGATCGATGTCGATGCCGGCCGTGACATGCGCCTGCGGATGACGCCAGGCGGCGATGTGGTGGCCTGTCGCCCACAGGAAGGCGCCGAGCTTCATCTGGCCTCGACCGGCGCTCATTGCCGATCCTCCCCTGCAAGCCCGAGATGGGCGCGTAGTGTCGCCGCGCTGTAGCCGGACCGGACAAGGCCGCGGCGGCGAAGCTCCGGCAGCACGAGACCGACGAAATCGTCGAGCGCCGATGTGAACGGCATGGCGATGTTGAAGCCGTCGCAGGCTTTCGAGCGAAAGCACTCTTCGAGCCTGTCCGCAAACAGGTCCGGCGCGGCGGTTATTTCGGCGCTGCCGGTAACGTTCATCAGCACTTTCAGCGCCTCCGGCCTGCGCCCGAAGGCAAGCGCACGGCGCTTCAGATCGCCAGCCTTCGCCGGCTCGATCGATGGCTCATCGAGCAGGACGACATCGGCGGTGCGGGCGGCGATATACATGACGGGCTCGGACAGGCCGGACATGACCAGCACCGGCGTGTCCTGCGGCGACCGCGCCTCGTTGAGCGGCCCGCGCACGGAAAAATATTCGCCCTTGTGGTCGAGAAGGTGCATCTTCTCGGGATCGAAGAAGCGGCCGCCAACTTTGTCGAACAGCAGCGCGTCTGCGTCCCAGCCTTTCCACAAGCCTTGCACGATGCCGATGAATTCATCGGCGCGCAGGCGGAAATCGTCGCAGGAAAACCCTTCCGGCCGGCTGAAATTGGCGGCCTCGCGCGGGTCGGGCATCATGCTCGCGTTCCAGCCGATGCGGCCATGGCTGATGATATCGAGCGAGGCGAAACGGCGTGCGAGATTATAGGGCTGGTGGGCGACCGTCGACGCGGCAGCGACGAGGCCGATCCTGCTTGTCACCGTCGCCAGGGCCGCCACCAAGGTCGTTGCTTCGAAGCGCATTTGCCGGTTCAGCCCGCCTGCAACCGTCGCGGAATCGCCGAGCAACACCATATCCAGACCGGCCGCTTCGGCTTCTTGCACGAACCGCGTCAGCAGACTGAAGTCCGGGCCGGCGTCGGGCGGATGGGAAGGAGCGGCTTCCGGAGACAGTGAAACGGCGAGACACATTGTGGCGCCGTTGGCCATCGCTTTCCCTGTTGAGCGAGATTCCTTGAGAATTATCTCGCCGGCTGGACGGAAAGCAACCGGCCAGCCAGCGATCATTTGCCGGCCAGAATATCCCTGATCAGCCGCTGGCAGCGCTCGGCCATGAAATCGAGCAGCAGCCGCACCTTCGGATCCTGCAGCTTCTTGTGCGGGTAGACGGCGGCGAACTGCACCGGCGTCGGCGGCGTGTTGCTCAGGATCACCTTCAGCCGCTGGTCGCGGATAAACGGCTCGACCTCGAAGCGCGGCTTGTTGATGATACCGCGGCCGGACAGCGCCCAGCCGGTCAGCACGTCGCCATCATCGGTATCGTAGGGGCCGTGCACCTCGAACTTTTGCGGCCCATTCGGCGTCTGCAGCGTCCAGACATATTCGCGCGCGCCGGAATAGCGCAGCATCAGGCAATCGTGTTTCTTGCCGATCAACTCCTGCGGCTCGGTCGGCTCGCCGCGCACGTCCAGATATTGCGGAGCCGCTACCAGCACGCGTTCGCAGTCCATGATGCCGCGCATCCTGAGGCTGGAATCCTCGATGATGCCCAGCCGGAACGCAACGTCGATGCCTTCCTTCATGATATCGACATTGTGGTCGGATAACCGGAGCCGCACCTCGATATCGGGGTATCTGTCGTGGAAATCCGGGATGCCGGATGCCACCAGCCGCCGCCCGAGGCCGAGCGGCGCTGTCACCTTTATGGTGCCGCGCGGCTGCCCGGATAACGCGCTGACCGCCGCTTCCGCCTCGGTGACCGCCTCCAGCACCTGCTTGGCGCCGGAGTAGAACACCGTGCCGTGCTCGGTCGGCATCAACTGCCGCGTCGTGCGGTTGAACAGCCTGACACCGAGATGCTTCTCGAGCTCCTTGATGCGATTGGAAGCGACTGCCGGCGAAATGCGCATGTCGCGTCCAGCCGCCGACAAATTGCCGAGCTCGACGACGCGGACGAAAACGGCGATGTTGTCGAGATAGGCCATGCGGCTTTCGTGGCTCTCATGTGGCAGCGTGTAACGAGCCTAGTATTTTCCAAATTTTTTTGAAAGTCATCGTGCAGCTCGGCTCTTTCCGTTTGCGCTCCAGTCCGTAAAGTCAGTGGATCGGCAGGGACGATTTTTTCATGATGGATTTCGCGATATTCTGGGATTGGCTGAGTTTCGCCGTGCGCTGGCTGCACGTCGTCACCGGTATCGCCTGGATTGGATCGTCCTTTTATTTCGTCGCGCTCGATCTCGGGCTGCGCCAGCGTCCGGGCATGCCTGCCGGAGCCTTCGGCGAGGAATGGCAGGTGCATGGCGGCGGCTTTTACCATGTGCAGAAATATCTGGTGGCGCCGGCTGAGATGCCCGAGCATCTGACCTGGTTCAAGTGGGAATCCTACGCCACCTGGCTGTCGGGCTTCGCCATGCTGTGCGTCGTCTACTATGCCGGGGCGGACCTGTTCCTGATCGATCCGAATGTCCTTGCCATGTCGGTGCCTACAGGCATCTTGCTGTCGCTGGCGACGATCGGCGTCGGCTGGGTGGTCTACGATCTCTTGTGCCGTTCGCCGCTCGGCAACAGCGACACCGGCCTGATGCTGGTGCTGTATGGGGTGCTGGTATTCATGGCCTGGGGACTGACCCACCTGTTCACCGGCCGCGCCGCCTTCCTGCATCTCGGCGCCATTACCGCGACGATCATGTCGGCCAACGTTTTCATGGTCATCATCCCCAACCAGAAGATCGTCGTCGTCGACCTGATCGCCGGCCGTAAGCCTGATCCGAAATACGGCAAGATCGCCAAGCAGCGCTCGCTGCACAACAATTACCTGACGCTGCCGGTTTTGTTCCTGATGCTGTCGAACCATTATCCGCTGGCGTTCGGGACAGAGTTCAACTGGGTCATCGCCTCGCTGGCGTTCATCATCGGCGTGCTGATCCGGCACTATTTCAACACCAGGCATGCGCGCAAAGGCAATCCTACCTGGACCTGGCTGGCGGCCGCCGTCCTGTTCGTCGTCATCATCTGGCTGTCGACGGCACCGAAGCTGCTGACCGGCGAGGTCAAAACGTCCTCGGCGGCACAGGTCTACGTTGCCTCGGCGCATTTCCCTGCCGTGCGCGATACGGTGCTTGGCCGCTGTTCGATGTGCCACGCGGCGGAGCCGTCCTACGCGGGCATTTACCACGCACCGAAGGGCGTGATGCTCGACACCGATGCCGGCATCGCCGAGCACGCCGGCGAGATCTATCTGCAGGCCGGCCGCAGCCACGCCATGCCGCCCGCCAACGTCACCCAGATCACCGACAAGGAACGGGCGCTGCTGGTGGCGTGGTTCGAAGGCGCAAGGAAATGACCAGCACGCTCCTGCGCGGCCGCACGCTGTCGTTTTTGCGCTGGCCCGAAACCATCGACGACCATTCCGCCTGGCATTACGAGCAAGATGGCGGCCTGCTGATGCGCGACGGCAGGATCGTTGCCGCGGGCGCCTATGCCGAGGTCGAGAAAAAGGCGGGCGAGGGAACAAAAAAAATCGACCACAGGCCGCATCTGCTGCTGCCCGGGTTCATCGATGCGCACGCGCATTTTCCGCAGATGCAGGTCATCGCTTCCTTCGGCGCCGAGCTGCTCGACTGGCTGAACACCTACACTTTTCCGGAAGAGACCAAATTCCAGAACGCCCAGCATGGCCGCCGTATCGCCAGGCTGTTCCTGGATGAAGTATTGCGGCATGGCACCACGACAGTCGCGGCCTATTGCTCGGTACACAAGGAATCTGCCGAAGCGTTCTTTGCCGAGTCGCACGACCGCAACATGCTCAACATCGCCGGCAAGGTGATGATGGACCGCAACGCGCCGGACGGCGTGCTCGACACGCCGCAATCGGGCTATGACGACAGCAAGGCGTTGATCGATGAGTGGCACGGCAAGGGGCGCCAGCACTATGCCATCACGCCGCGCTTCGCCATCACCTCGTCGCCCGAGCAATTGGAGATGGCGGGCGCGCTCTGCCGCGAATATCCTGATCTGCACATGCAGACGCATCTGTCGGAAAACCACGCCGAGATCGCCTTCACGCAGCAATTGTACCCGCAGACGCGGGACTACACCGACATCTACGAACACTATGGGCTGCTCGGGCGCAGAAGCCTGTTCGGCCATTGCATCCACCTGTCGGAACGCGAGGCGGATGTGCTTTCGGATAGCGGCTCGGTGGCGGTGTTCTGCCCGACCTCCAACCTGTTTCTCGGCTCGGGCCTGTTCGATTATCAGCGCTATAGCCGCCGCGAGAAGCCGCTTCGCATCGCCGCCGCCACCGATGTCGGCGGTGGCACCAACTATTCGATGCTGCGCACCATGGACGAGGGCTACAAGGTGATCGCGCTGAACGGCGAGAAGCTCAATCCGTTCCAGTCCTTCTGGCAGCTGACCCGCGGCAATGCCGAGGCGCTGTCGCTTGCGGAAAAGATCGGCACCCTGGAGGAAGGCAGCGACGCCGATATCATCGTGCTCGACGCCCGCGCCACGCCGGCGATGCGGCTGCGGGTGGAGACGGCGGACACGCTCGCCGAGGAATTGTTTCTGCTGCAGACGCTCGGCGATGACCGCGCCGTGCGCGAGGTCTATGTCGCCGGCCGGGCGGCCAAGGCGGATATAGCGGTTTAGCCGTCGTATGCGGCCGGCTTGACCGGGCGGCAGCCATCCGCCAAAGCAACAGGCGAGATCGACAGGGGAACGACATGGCCGTTGCGGACGACATCGCTCTGATCAAGAAACAGGAAGCCACGCTTGTCTTTTCGGCCTTCGATGAAGCCGTCGCTTTCGAGATCGGCTCGGCGATCCGCGACCGGGCTCTCAAGAAAAACCTGCCGATCATCGTCGATATCAGAACTTTCGACCGGCCGCTGTTCTATGCGGCAATGCCCGGCTCGAACGCCTCCAATCCGGACTGGGCGCGGCGCAAGATCAACGTCGTGCGGCGGTTCCTGAAAAGCACCTACCGCATTGTGCTGGAGCAGCAGCGCCCCGACCGCAGCTTCAAGCCCGGCGAGGGGCTGGACGTTGCCGACTATGTGCTGGCCGGTGGCGGCTTTCCCATCACTGTCAAGGGCGCTGGCGTCATCGGCGTGATCGCCGTCTCCGGTCTACCGGAGCGCGAGGACCACGGAGTTGTCGTCCATACGCTGTGTAGCTACTTGGGCGTCGATAGCCAGGAGTTGGTCCTGCCGCCGGAAGCAACATCGTGACGTTGGCGCTGCCCCTCATCCGCCTGCCGGCACCTTCTCCCCGCGTAGTGACGGGGAGAAGGGCAACGCTCCAACGCTGGCGATCCCCTCTCCCCGTCTCTATACGGGGAGAGGGTAAGGGTGAGGGGCAGCGCAAACGCCGCAGAAGCTCGCACAGCGTCCGTGGTAGCTCAGTATGACCGCGCTCGATCCCAAGTCCTTTCTCATTTCGATCTTCAACGCCGCCGTTGCCGCCGCCGATCCCCAGAGGACGATCAAGGATCATTTGCCCGCAAGGCCGAAGGGACGGACGATCGTCATCGGTGCAGGAAAAGGCTCGGCGCAGATGGCGGCGGCTTTCGAGAAAGTGTGGGACCGGCCGATCGAAGGTTTGGTCGTCACCCGCTACGGCTATGGCGCGGCCTGCCGGCGCATCGAGATCATCGAGGCGGCGCATCCGGTGCCGGATGCCGCGGGGCTGGAGGCCTCGCGACGGCTGCTCGAAAAGGTCCAGGGACTGACTGCGGACGACCTCGTCGTGGCGCTCATTTCGGGCGGCGGCTCGGCGCTGCTGCCGTCACCTGCCGAAGGTCTGACGCTGGCCGATGAGGTCGCTGTCAACGAGGCGCTGCTCGCCTCCGGCGTGCCGATCGCCGCGATGAACACCATCCGCAAACATGTTTCCACGATCAAGGGCGGCAGGCTGGCGGCCGCTGCCTATCCAGCCAAGGTGGTGTCGCTGGTGGTCTCCGACATTCCGGGCGATAACCCGGCGCTGGTCGCTTCCGGCCCGACCGTTCCCGATTCCGGCAGCCGCGAAGATGCATTAGCGTCGATCGCCGCCTATGACATGAAACTACCGGCTTCAGTGATGGCGCACATCAATTCGCCGGCCGCCGATGCACCGCGCGTCGATGATCCGCGTTTTTCGCGCAACGAGGTACATCTGATCGCCTCGGCCGGCGTATCGCTGGAAGCGGCTGCGGCCGAAGCCAGGTACCAAGGTATCGAAGCGGTCATTCTCTCCGATTCCATCGAGGGCGAGGCGCGTGAGGTCGGCGGCGTCCACGCTGCAATCGCGCGCGAAGTGGCGACGCGCAACCGGCCATTCGCAAAACCGGTGCTGATCCTGTCGGGCGGCGAGACGACCGTGACCTTGCGCGCGAAAGGCAAAGGCGGCCGCAACTCGGAATTCCTGCTCGCCTTCGCCATTGGGGTCAGCGGCATGGCGGGCGTCCACGCACTGGCCGCCGACACCGACGGCATTGACGGTTCGGAAGACAATGCCGGCGCCTTCGCCGACGGCTCGACGGTGTCGCGGATGCATAAGGCGGGCGTCGATGCCAAGGCCATGCTTGCCGGCAACAACGCCTGGACGGCATTCAATGCCGTAGATGACCTTTTCGTACTCGGTCCGACCGGCACAAACGTCAACGATCTCCGGGCGATATTGATCAAATAGCTCAGGCGGCCATCAGCTTTTTCACCGCTCTCATATCCTGCAGGAACCGGTCGCGTTCTGCCTGCTTGTCCGCCGGCTCGCGAATGCGCAGGATGAAGGACGGGTGGATGGTGACGAAGACACGCAAGCCATCGTCGCGCTCCACGACGGCCCCGCGCATCTTCATGATCGGCACCACCTTGCCAAGCAGCGCCTGCGCCGCCGTTGCGCCGAGCGCCACCGCCAGATTGGGCTTGATCAGATCGATTTCCTTGTCGAGCCACCAGCGGCAAGCCTGCACCTCGCCGGCGTTCGGCTTGGAGTGGATGCGCCGCTTGCCGCGCGGCTCGAACTTGAAATGCTTGACCGCGTTGGTGACGTAGACTTTCAGCCGATCGACGCCGGCATCGTCCAGGATCGCGTCGAACACCTTGCCCGCCGGACCGACGAAGGGCTTGCCCGCCAGGTCCTCCTGGTCGCCCGGCTGTTCGCCGACGAAGATCACCTTGGCTTTATCAGGGCCCTCACCGAACACGGTCTGCGTGGCGTCGTGCCAGAGCGGACAGCGGCGGCAGATCTTGGCCGTTTCGCGCAGTTCAGGAATCGTCCTGGCGTCGATTTCTGTCGTTTCCGGAGACTTGCTTGCAGGCAAGCGTCTTGCCTGCACTTTGGCATGGTGCGGCGTCGGGGTTGTCTGCATCCTGGCGATCATGACTAAGGCGGCCTTGCTCGCTCGCTGCAATCAGACACGCAATGAGCAAAGCCCGCCGAAAGTTCCGTTGAAATTATTCCGCATGGGCCTTCACCGGCGGATGGCCGACGATGCGATGCCCTACACCTCGTGCAGATAGAGGTGATAATCCAGTTCGCTGACCGTGCGCGCCACGCGCAGATATTCCGATTGCTTGATCGCCACGAACGTCCGGTGCAGGTCTTCGCCCAATGCGCCCTTGAGGAAACTCGACGCCCTTGCCGCCTCGATCGCGGCGCGCCAGTCGACCGGCATCGTCGTGCGCGTGACGGCCGATTCGTAGCCATTGCCGGTGGTTTCGGGACCGGGATCGAGGCCTTCGTCGAGGCCCTTGACGACACCGGCCAGCACCGTTGCCGCCACTAGGTAAGGATTCGCGTCGACGCCCGATGGCCGGTGCTCGATGCGGCGGTTCTTGGCATCGCCGGCCGGCACACGCAGTGCCACCGAACGGTTGTTGACGCCCCAGGTCGGCGCCACCGGCGCATAGGATTGCGAGACGAAGCGCCGCCATGAATTGGCATGCGGCGCGAAGACCAGCATCGATTCCGCCATCGTCTGGATCAGTCCGCCGAGGCCGCGCAGCAGCGGCAGCGACCAGCTTTCGCCGCCGGTTTCGGCAAAGACATTCTTGCCGGCATCGTCCAGCAGCGAGACATGAAAATGCATGCCCGAGCCGGCATATTTCTCGATCGGCTTGGCCATGAAGCAAGCGGTGACACCATGACGGCGCGCCTGCGCCCGCACCAGTCGCTTGAGCATCACGAGATCGTCGGCCGCCCGCATCACATCCTTGCGGTAGTTGAGCGTCAGCTCGTACTGGCCGGGCGCATATTCCGAGATGACCGTCTCGGCCGGGATGCCTTGCACCTTGGCTGCGGCGTAGATGTCGGAAAACAGCGGCTCCATGCCGTGCAGATGGTCGACGGAATAGACCTCCGTCTTGGCCGAGCGGCGTCCGTCAAGCACCGCGTGCGCCGGCTGCACCTTGCCTTCGGCGTCGCGCTCGTTGGCGAGCAGGAAGAATTCGAGCTCGAAGGCGCCGGCCGGATGCAGGCCCTTGGCCGCGAGGATGTCTACCTGGCGGGCGAGTGCCAGCCGCGGGTCGGACGACATCGGCTGGCCATCGAGATGGTACATCGCCATCAGCACCTGGCCGCGCGGCGGCTGGGTGCCGAACAGCGGCACCAGTGTGCCGGGGATCGGCCACGCCCGCAGGTCGCCGTCGCCCGTCGTCCAGATCAGCCCGGTCTCGTGAACATCCTCGCCGGTGATGTCGAGGCCGAGGATCGAGATCGGCATGTGCCGGCCCCCCTCGAAGATGCTCATCAACTCATGCCGGCGCACGATCTTGCCGCGCCCGACGCCATTGGCGTCGGTCAGCACGATGTCGAACGCTTCGATCTCGGGATGAGCGTCGAGAAAGGCCTGCGCCTCGGCGGGCGTCGAGCCCGAAGGGGATGCCGTGACCAGGTTCAAACTTTGCTTGGGCGCTTGTTTCATGCCGCAAGCTTGTCTCACGCCGTAAGCTTTGCCGCAACCGCGCCGAAGGCAGTGATCAGCCGGTTCACCTGGGCGGCGCTGGTCGCAGGAGAGATCAGCATCATGTTGTGGAAGGGTGCGATCAGCACGCCGCGATTGACCAGCGCGACATGGATTGCCGCCTCGAGCTCCGGCACGTGCGCAGCTTCCGCTTCGCCGCCGTTCCTCAGCGGGCCCGGCGCGCAGATGAACTCGACACGGGCACCGACGCGAGCAACATGCCAGGGCAGACGATAGCGATCGATGACGGCGGTCAGCCCGGCGTCGAGCCGCCGCGCCAGATGGTCCATATGGCTGTAGTTCTCGTCGGTCATGACGTATTCGAGCGTGGCGCGCATCGCTGCGAATTGCAGCGGATTGGCCGACAGCGTTGTCCCCATGCCGGAGTAGCCGGGCTCTTTCCGGCTGATATAAGCGGCATAGCGGGCCGCAACGTCTTCGCTCATGCCCCAGACGCTCGCCGGTACGCCGCCGGCAATCGGCTTGCCCAGCACGAACAGGTCCGGCTCCAGCCCGTATTTGCTTGAATAGCCGCCGGGACCGGTCGAGATTGTATGCGTCTCGTCGATTAGAAGCAGCGTGCCGGTCGCACGGGTGAGACGCCGCAAACCATCATGAAAGCCGGCTTCGGGCAGCACCATGCAGGAATTGGTCAGCACCGGCTCGGCGATGACGCAGGCGACATCGTTGCCCCGGAGTGCCGCGTCGAGCGCCGGCAGATCGTTGAACTCGACGACATCAGTCGCCCGCGTCAGGTCGCGGAACTCGCCGGCCAGTCCCGGTCGATTCACCGCTTTCCCGGCGACCAGCCGCACCATCGTCTCGTCGACCGAGCCATGATAGCAGCCGTTGAAGACCAGTATCTTCTCCCGGCCGGTAACGGCGCGGGCAACCCGCAGCGCGAAGCGGTTGGCATCGGTCGCCGTCGTCGCGATCTGCCACGACAGCAAACCGAAGCGCTGCTGCAGCAACGGCCCGATGGCGAGCGCGTTCTCGGCAGGCAGCATGTAGGTCAGGCCGCGTCCGGCCTGCCTGCGGATGGCGCGTGCGACCGGCGGCGGCGAATGGCCGAACATCGAACCGGTGTCGCCAAGGCAGAAATCGTCGAGCCGGTTGCCGTCGATATCTCTGATGATGGCGCCCCTGGCCCTATCGACGAGGATCGGGAACGGCGTCGGCCAGTCGTTCATCCAATGCATCGGCACGCCGCCGAAGAAGCCGGGCAGGCCATTGCCGATTTTCGCCATCGATTTTGGCCGCGCCCGGCGGAAGACTTCTGCTTCGGTCGCGCGCAACTCGGCGATCCGGGCCGGGCCGATGCCGCCGATGGAAGTCTTTGAATGGTTCATGACGTTCATGGCGGCCCTCTCAGTCGCACTTTAGACAATCGGCATCCGCCACCGCAATTGGCCGGGCGGCTGCCCGGTGTTGGGTCAGCGGTCGTTTGAATGAAAACAGGCGCTTGACCGCGAGCCGCCTTCGGGCGCCAATGGTATTTCGGCTGGAGGGGATAAGATGTTGCGGGCGATCGTCTGCGCAGCAACGCTGCTGTCGTCGGTTGATGCGGCTCTGGCGTCCGGCGGCATCTGGTGTTCCGCCGAGGATGCAGCCGTCAAATTTCAGGTCGGTGCCGGGGTCACCAGAGGCATGGGCGGGCCGACCTTCAATTTTAGCGGCGAGCTCGAGATTCTGGGCAGGCCGGCTGGCGACAGTCTGCGCAAGACGGTGTTCGAGGATCAGAACCTCACGCAATATTGGCTCGACAACAAGGAATTGCGGCTGCTCGTCTACCACGAACGGCAGGTCGAAAACGCCTACGGCTATGTCGAACTGGCGATCCTGACCAAGGCCAGCGAGGAAGGCGTCTATGACGGTCGCTATTTGCTCTCAATCTATGATGTAACGGCCGATGCCGAAAAGGACGGCAAGCAGGCTGAATTGACCGGCAAAGTATCTTGCGGAGCCGAGTAAATAACAGGCTACGCCGAAATATCGATGACGCCGCAGTCGCCCGCAGCGCTGCCAAAGGCGACGCGGCGCTCTTCCCTGTCCCACATCATCGAAGTGACGGCGCCCTTGCCCGGCCGGCGCAACAGCACTTCCTTGGCGTCGGCGAAGCGCACCGCCATCACCATCCCGTCATCATAGCCGATAGCAACGACGTCCTGGCTCGGGTGGCAGGCGACCGTGGTCACCATGGAGCTGCCGCGCGTGCCGAGTTCCAGCGGCGCCTTGCCCATCGGCCCGTCTTTGCCGGAAAACGGCCAGACGATCGCCGCCGGCGCGCCGGAACTCGCCAGCCATTTGCCCTTGGCGCTCCACGACAGGCTTTTCACCTTGCCGGGGTAGCCGGACATGCGCATGTGCTTGCCGTCGGCGAGCTTCCAGCCATGCAGCGCGTTTTCCTGCATGGTGGTGACGACGAAGCCGCCGTCCGGCGAGAAGGTGATGCCGGTGTGGGCGCCGGCCCATTCGAGCTCGACCGGCTTGCCGTCGGCAGCCGGGAAGTGCAGCGTCGCGCCATTGTAGCGGGCAACGCCGAAGCGCATGCCCTTGGGCGAGAAGGCAAGCCCCTCGACTGAGCGCGGATGCGAGAATTCCCTGGTTTTGCCGTCGGCAAAGCGCACATAGGCAATCTTGCCCGAAGCATAGGCAACAGCGCCTTGCGGCCCGGCGGCGACGCTGGTTATCCATTTTTTGCCTGCGGTCGCCAATTCCGTTGTATTGCCGCCTGGGGTCACGGCAAAGATCCTGCCGTCCTCACCGCCGGTGATCAGTCGGTCGGTTGCCGCATCATGGAAGGCGGCGAGCATTCCGTCATTGGCCTGCACCGTCTTGTGGCCGTGGTCGAGCCGATGGATTGTGCCGTCGGCCAGCGCAAAATGCGGCACGTCGCCGAGAAACACGGCGGCGAGGCAGTGGCCTTCGAGATCGAGCGGGGCGACTGTCGGCATGAGAGATCATTCCGTTCGAGATTTCTGCTTGTCATCTAACCCCGCCGGGCTGTCGGCGAGGCTCCGCCTTCTCCCCTTGTGGGAGAAGGTGGATTGGCGCGCAGCGCCAAGACGGATGAGGGGTGCTGGACGGAGTGCCGTCCTTGCCAAGCTGGAACACCCCTCATCCGACCGAGCTTTCGCTCGGCCACCTTCTCCCACAAGGGGAGAAGGAGAGAAGGGGCAGCGCTAGCGCTATAAAGTCCGGAAATCAAGCGGCCTGGCAGGCCTCGAAGCTTGTCTTCAGTCGCTCGGCGTCGAGTTCGCGGCCGATGAACACCAGCCGGCTCTCGTGCTTCTCGTCGTCCTTCCAGGCGCGCTGGTGGTCGCCCTCGATGATCATGTGCACACCCTGGATGACATAGCGCTCGTCATCGCCTTTCAGCGCAAGGATCCCTTTCAGCCGCAGGATGTTCGGGCCTTCCATCTGGGTCACCTTCTCGATCCACGGGAAGAACTTTTTCGGGTCCATCTCGCCGCCGCGCAGCGACACCGACTGCACAGTCACGTCATGGATGTCGGAAGGGTGCGCATGATGATGCCCGTCATGATCGTGGTGATCATGGCCGTCGTGATCATGGTGATGGTGGTCATGATCATGATCATGATGGTCGTGATCGTCATGCGCCTCGAGGAAATGCGGATCGTTCTCCAGCGCCCGGGACAGGTCGAACGCACCGCGATCGAGCACCTCGGACAGCGCCACGCTGGCGCGTGTGGTGCGATGGATTCGTGCCGCCGGGTTGATGGCGCGGATCGTCGCCTCCACCTTGCTCAGCTCTTCGGGGGTGACCAGATCGGTCTTGTTGAGTACGACGACATCGGCAAAGGCGATCTGGTCCTCGGCCTCTCGGGAATCCTTCAGACGCAGCGGCAGGTGCTTGGCGTCGACCAGCGCCACCACCGCATCGAGCCTGGTCTTGGAACGCACGTCGTCGTCCATGAAGAAGGTCTGCGCCACCGGCACGGGATCGGCGAGGCCTGTGGTCTCGACGAGGATGGCGTCGAAGCGGCCAGGCCTGCGCATCAGGCCCTCGACGACGCGGATCAGGTCGCCGCGTACCGTGCAGCAGACGCAGCCATTGTTCATCTCGTAGATCTCCTCATCGGATTCCACGATCAGCTCGTTGTCAATGCCGATCTCGCCGAATTCATTGACGATGACGGCGTAGCGCTTGCCATGGTTTTCCGAAAGGATGCGGTTGAGCAGTGTCGTCTTGCCGGCGCCGAGATAGCCGGTGAGGACGGTTACGGGGATCTGCGTCTGTGCGTCGCTCATATTGTGCCTCGAATAGGGATTGTCGGCTCCATATAGGATGTGTGCTCGGCTTTTGCACGAGGCAAACCGGTGGGCCAAAGAGGGGCTGGTATTGCCGAACTTTCCTCACATTACCGAACTTTCATTGGCGCCGCCTGACAGCGGGCCCTAGATAGGCGGGGTCATTTACGGAGCTGTTCGCGTTGAAGAGGCGCCAGATGTCCGACAAGTCCTTGCCACTAAGCCGTCGGCAGGCGCTCGGTCTCGTTGCGGTTACCGCTGGCGGCATATTCCTGCCCGCCGGTGCAAGGGCCGGGCAGGTTTCGCCCTATGCCGAGCTTGCTTTGTTCGAAGCCGGTGCCGGCGTCTGCGCCATCACGCCCGAGGTCACCGAAGGGCCGTTCTATTTCGACCCGAAGCTCGAACGCGCCGATATCACCGAGGGCAAGAAGGGCATCGGCCTCAATGTGCGGCTGCAAATCGTCGACGCCGCCTGCCGGCCGCTTCCCGGCGCACGCGTCGATATCTGGCATTGCGATGCCCAGGGCACCTATTCCGGCTATCCCGGACAGGGCGACGGGCAGGATATCGACACGTCCGGCCAGAGCTTTCTCCGCGGCTGGCAGAGAACCGATGAAAGCGGCATCGCTTCTTTCGCCACCATCTATCCCGGCTGGTATCGCGGCCGCACCACCCACATCCATTTCAAGATCTTCCCTGACGACCGCTCGATGATGACCGGCCAGATGTTCTTCCCCGACAGCCGCAGCGAGCAGATATTCGCCACCGTCGCGCCCTATAAAGATCGCCCCGGCAAACGCGATACATCGAACGCGCGGGACGGCATTGCTCGGCAGGCCGGGTCGCTGTCGCAGGCAGCGCTGCGGGAAATGGCGGACGCCTATCAGGCGTTGATGGTGGTCGCGGTGAAAGCCGGTTGAGAACGCCTCGTCACGTCCCCATCCAGCCATTGCGGAAAGTCGTTTGTCATCTAACTGAAATAAACATCTGGCATTAGCCACGGCGAACACCGCGAAGCTTGCCGGCAAAGCTATTTTCCGAGCCGGAATGTTTTCGATCGTCATTGCCAATCGGCGGCCTGCTTCTATGCTGTCCGCTCCGGTTCGGCCGAGGAGGGATGAGCATGGCCAAGGCGGACAAGACTGCAACAATGAGCCGGCTGCATTCGGCGGCGCGGCTGGCGCGCACGGCGCTCGCCGCCCGGCTTCTGGCGCATGGTTTCTATGCCGGCCAGGACCAGATCATGCTGGCGCTCGACCGCGAGGACGGGCAGACGCCCGGCAACCTTGCCGGCCGCCTCGGCGTGCGTCCGCCGACCATCACCAAGACCATCAACCGGCTGCAGGCGCAGGGTTTTCTGGAAAAGCGGGCCTCGTCCGCCGATGCCCGCCAGGCGCATATTTTCCTCACCGATACCGGCCGCGAAATCATCCACGCCATCGAGAAATCGGTGAAGAAGACCGAAAAGCAGGCATTGAAGGGTCTCGACAAGAAGGATCAGAAAGCGCTGTTCAAGCTGCTTGCCCGTGTCGAGGCGAACCTTTCGAACGGCGAAATGGTGCTCCCCGATGACGAACTGGATATCGAGGACAAGATCCTTGAATAAGGTCACGCGTTCGCCGCTGACGGCCGTCGCGTCAGTGCCGACCAGCGTCCCGGTGTGACGCCGAACGCCTTCTTGAAATGCCGATTGAAATGGCTTTGATCACTGAAGCCGGCTGCGATCGCGATTTGCGCCAGCGGCTCGTCGGCTTCGATCATCCGACGGGCTCGTTGAAGCCGGCGCATCAACAGGAACCGGTGCGGGCTGGTGGAGAAGGTGGCGCGGAAATGCCGCGACAGGGCATAGCGGTCCAATCCGGTTATCGCCTCCAATTCGTCTGAACGTACAATCCGCGCGACATTTTCCTCCAGATAGTCGCGCGCCAGGCTGGCGGCGCGCCACGCAGTTTTCGCTACCGGTTTCGTCCGCTGACCGGCGTGCCGGGCCAAGCTTTGCATAAGCTGCGTCATGAAATCGACGACAAACAGCTCGTCCAGTTCCTGATTCAACGGCCCGAGCGCGGAAAGCAGCGTCGCCCGGAGATCGCGGTCTGTCACCACGGCATTCCCGACCAATGGCAGTGATCCGCCGCCGAGACAATCGAGCATCAGGGACGGCTCCAAATAGAGCATTCTGTATCGCAAGCCGTCTTCGGTGCCGGCACCGCCATCGTGCAGTTCGTCGGGATGAAGGATAATGATCTGGCCAGGCAGGCTCTGATGCGTTTGGCCGCGATAGCGGAAGCGCTGCACGCCATAAAGCGTCACCCCGATCGCATAGGTGTCGTGGCGATGGAGATCGAAGGCATTGCCGTGGAACCGGGCCTCGATGCGTTCCATCCCGGCAGCACCGGGTGCCGGTACGATGCAGTTCTCGGCTGCATCCACGCACAAACGTCCAAGACCCTGAAAGGCTTCCCGGTCCAGATCGTGCGCCATCGCTTCACTCGCAGCCTCGGATTGGCCCCCTTTTCGGATTGGAAACTGTCGCATGTTCGATACGAAATTTGCAATCGTGCTCAAGGATGATCTTCCCGTCTGGCAAAAGCTCAATGTCACCGCCTTTCTGACCAGCGGCATCGTCGCGCAATTTCCCGACATTATCGGCGACCCCTACCGTGATCGCGCCGGCAATATCTACAACCCGCTGTCGATCCAGCCGGTCATCGTGCTTTCGGCGGACGGCCAGACGCTCGGCGCGATCCAGCGGCGGGCGCTGGAGCGTGGTGTGACGGTTTCGCTCTATGTCGAGGAAATGTTTTCGACCGGGTATGATCTGGCCAACCGCGCCGTCTTTGCCGAATTTGCGCCGGAGGATGCCAAGGTGGTCGGCATCGCGCTTCGCGCCGAAAAGAAGCTCGTCGACAAGATCACCAAGGGCGCCCGCATGCACGCCTGAGTCGTCGGCCACTAGGTCGGCCACTGGGAAACAAACTGAGCCTGTCGGCGGCTGTCGTTGTGCCAGCCTGTTTTGGCTTGCCCGCAGGCGACAATTGCCGCATTGGTGAGGGACCGCCTTGCTTCCCGTCCGGCCTGAAATTGAATGCTCCCCCAAGACAAGACGAAAGCGCGACATCGCCGGCGGCGATCCTGTGCATGCTTTCCGTCTATGTGTTTTTCACCTTCCTCGACACCAGCAGCAAGTACCTTGTGCTGGCCGGCGTCTCGGCGCTGATCGTCGCCTGGACCCGCTTCGCGGTCCATGTGCTGATCGTCGGCGTCTTTTTGCGCGGATGGCGTGAGCCGCTGCGCTTTCGTCCCGCCAACCTGCCGGCGCATCTCACGCGCGGTCTGCTCCTGTTCGGATCGACGATATGCAACATTCTCGCGCTGCGGACGCTGCAGCTGGCGGAAACCACCTCGATCTACTTCTTCGGCCCAATGGTGATCACTGCGCTTGCCGGTCCGTTGCTCGGCGAATGGGCAGGCTGGCGGCGCTGGCTGGCGATCATGAGCGGCTTTGTCGGCGTCCTCATCATCACCCGGCCGGGCATCGGGGTTTTTGGCGTCGGCCATCTCTTTGCGCTCAGCTCGATGCTATCGAATAGTTTCTACGTCATCATGACGCGCCGCATGTCGGCCACGGAAACCTCGGAAAGCCTCATCCTGTTTTCGGCGCTGGCGCCGGCCGTTCTGCTGCTGCCGACACTGCCGTTTTCGCTTTCGCTGCCGCAGGATGGCTGGCACTGGTTCATATTGCTGATGCTGGGCGTCTTCGGCGCCATCGGCCATTGGCTTCTTGTGCAGGCCTATCGCCTTGCCACCACCACAGCCCTGGCCCCCTATCCCTATTCGCAGATGATCTGGATGATCATCTCCGGCCTGATCGTCTTCAACCAGTTTCCCGACCGCTGGACGCTGGCCGGTGCGACAGTCATCGTCGCCAGCGGCCTCTACATCGTCCACCGCGAGCACCGGCTTCGTGTGCGCAACCGCGCGACGCTGGACGCGGAGGCGGAAGCGCTGGCAAAAAAACTTTGATTTGCGCGGGATCGATGGCATAAGAGCCGGCCTTTAAACAGTTTAAATTGCTTCGGGAGCGCAGGGCGCTGGCACAGAAGATCAAGCTTTCCACCATCGCGGATGCGCTCGGCGTGTCCACGGCCACGGTCTCGCTGGCCTTGCGCGACAGCCCGCTGGTCGCCGGCGGCACCCGCGATCGCATCAAGGAACATGCCCGCGCCATCGGCTATATCTACAACCGCCGCGCCGCCAGCCTGCGCACCTCGCGCTCGGGCATTGTCGGCGTCGTCGTCCATGACATCATGAACCCGTTCTTTGCCGAGATATTGCGTTCGATCGAGAGCGAACTCGACCGCAGCCGGCAAACCTTCATCCTGTCGAACCACTACGACCAACTCGAGAAACAACGCACCTTCATCGACACGCTTCTGCAACTCGGCGCCGACGGCGTCATCATGTCGCCGGCCATCGGCACGCCGCCCGAAGACATAATCATGGCCGAGGAGAACGGTCTCCCGGCAGTGCTGATTGCACGCACCGTCGAAGGTGCCGACGTGCCGGTGTTTCGCGGCGACGATGCCTATGGCACCGGGCTTGCTACCAATCATCTGATCTCGCTTGGCCACAAGCGCATCGCAATGATCGGCGGTACCGACCAGACCTCGACCGGCCGCGACCGCTATCAGGGATATGTCAACGCCATGGAGGCGGCAGGGCTTGAGGTCAGGCCGTCCTGGCGCATCGCCGGCCCGCGCACCAAGCAGGCCGGCTTCGAGGCCGCCGGGCAGTTCCTGGCGCTGAAGGACAGGCCGACCGCGGCCTGCTGCTGGAACGACCTCGTCGCCATCGGCCTGATGAACGGCATTGCGCGCGCCGGGCTGGTGCCGGGCATCGACATCTCTGTTACCGGCTATGACGACCTCGAGGAGGCGGCGATCGCGACGCCGGCGCTAACCACCGTCTGGAACGGCCAGCGCGAGGTTGGCCGCCGCGCCGCCAGCGCGCTGCTCGACAAACTCAACGGACAGACGGTGCGGCCGTCGCAGGAACTGATCAAGCCGGAACTGCATGTGCGCCAGTCGACCGGCAAACCGGTGGAACGTGCATGACAAAAACCAAACAGCAAGCTGTCGCCATTCTGGTGCCGGGCCAGTTCAACGATCATGCGGTCGGCCGCATCGACGGGGTGTTCAGCCGCGTCCGGATCGAACGCGCCGATCCGTCGCTGGTCACCGACGAGATGCGTCATACGGTGCGCGGCATCGCCGCCTTTGGCGGCATAAGCTCCGCGTTGATGGACGCGCTGCCAAAGCTCGAGATCATCGCCAATTTCGGCGTCGGCTATGATTCGGTCGATGTCCGCCACGCCGCACAGCGCGGCATCATGGTCACCAACACACCGGATGTGCTGACCGAAGAGGTCGCCGATACGGCGCTCGGCCTGTTGATCAATACCATCCGCGAACTGCCGCGCGCCGAGGCCTGGCTACGCGACGGAAGCTGGCTGCGCAACGGCAACTATCCGCTGAGCCGGCTGACCTTGCGCGGGCGCCATGTCGGTATCTTTGGCATGGGCCGCATCGGCCTCGCCATTGCCCGCCGGCTCGACGCTTTTGGGCTGCCCATTGCCTATCACAACCGGCGCCGCGTCGAAGGCCTGTCCTATGACTATCACCCGACGCTGAAAGGTCTCGCCGAGGCGGTCGACACACTGATCTCGGTGGCGCCCGGCGGGGCTTCGACGGAAAAGACCGTCAATGCCGAAATTCTCTCGGCTCTTGGGCCGAACGGCGTCTTTGTCAACATCGGCCGGGGCAGCACGGTCGACGAACCAGCCCTTGCCGCCGCACTTGCCAGCGGCGGCATCGCCGCTGCCGGGCTAGACGTCTTTGCCGACGAGCCGAATGTGCCAGCGGCGTTGCTTGCCGCGCCCAACACCTCGCTTTTGCCACATGTCGGCTCGGCCTCGCAGCACACCCGCCGCGCCATGGCGGACCTGTGCGTCGAAAATCTGGTCTCGTGGTTTTCGCAGCGCAAGGCGCTGACGCCGGTGCCGGAGACGGCAAATGTCAAGGCAAGGCCGTAAGCGGGCTGCCATATCTATTAACTTCAGCTTAACCCTTCGGAATCATTCTGGTCCCTTCGCAGTGTATGTCCGCCTGACAGGACATGACAGCAAGATGAAGCGCGCCTCCCTGATCTCTTCGAACCGGCGCGCTTGAAATGCGCGGAGAACCAGGATGAAGACGCTTCCTGCATTGATGGCAGTCGCTGTGCTGTTCGGCAGCGCCCAGCTGTTTTACGCCGGTAGCGGTGAAAGCCGTGCAGCCAGTGAGTCACCGCCTTCATCCGGCAACTACAGGCTGGTAGCCCATGGCGACGAGGGGTCTTGTGCGGTCAGCCGCGGCGCCGAGATTTCGCAAGGCCTGTCGCTGTTGACGGTCGCAGCAAATTGCCGCCGGGTGTTGCCCGGCGTCGAGCAGGCGAAGTTCTGGCGAGAGCAGGATGACGGCACGGTCACCTTCAGCGCCAACGGCACCGATCCGATCGTCATGTTCTCAGTCGCCGACGGCGATGGTTACGAATCCTACGCGCCGGCGCTGCCGCTGCTGACGCTGGCGTCGGCCGGCAACTAGCGAGCGCGGCAGGACTATTCCGCGGCTGCGCGCGCACCCGATTTCGCCGCCTGATGCAGGCGCACCGCATCGCCGAATGCGCGAAATATCTTTACCGAGATACTGTCCGATTTGACCCAGTACTCGGGGTGCCACTGGACGCCGACGGCGAAAGCCCGTGCATCGCGTACCGAAACCGCCTCGACAGTGCCGTCGGCGGCGACCGCTTCGACCTGCAGCTTCGGGCCAAGCCGGTCGATGGCTTGGCGATGCACCGAATTGACCATGATGTCGCCGGCGCCGAAGACCCCGGCCAGGCAGCTGCCGGGTTTTATCGCCACGCTCTGGCGGATGGCGAAGCGTTCGTCCTGATTGTCGCTTGCCGGCGCACGATGGTCGAGCGAACCGGCGCGTTCCTGGATTTCAGTGGCCAGCGTGCCACCCAGCGCCACATTCATCTCCTGGATGCCGCGGCAGATGGCGAGCAGCGGTACTCCGCGCTCCACCGCCCGGCGGATCAGCGGCAGCGTGGTGGCGTCGCGGGCGGGGTCGTAGGGACCATTGGCTTCACTGGCGTCACCGCCATAGAGCGAGGGATGAACGTTCGATTTGGAACCGGTGACCATGACGCCGTCGACGGCGGAAAGCAGTTCGTCGAAGTCGAGCCGGTCGCCGAAGGACGGTACCAGCAGCGGGAACACGCCTGCACCCGAAAGCGCCGCTTCAAGATATTGCTGTGGCGCGGCATGCCAAGTGTAATTGTCGAACTGGCGGACGTCGGTCGATATGGCGACGAGCGGCTGGTGCATTGGTCCGGATCCCATCGGGTGCAACGAATTATCTGCCTGCAAAATAGGCGATCCGAAGGCGCATTTCCATGGCAAGTTTCGGCGTGTCGCGTAGGCCAGTTAATCGACCTTAGACTATAGTTGCAAGATCTGCCCCAACGCCGTGAATTTCCCCGAAATGCGTCGCTCAAACCGGGCTGCCGTGCTGGACTCGACTCCTTGCCTGTGTATTGTCGGCTCGAAGCCGATCCGGGCGCCGAAGTGTCCCGAATGTCGGTCAGTGGATCCAAAAGGGAGGAACTTCATGGATCGTCGTTCGTTCATCCGCAAGGCCGGCACCGCCGGCGTTGGCGCTGCGGCCGCTGCCGCGACACTTGCCGCGCCGGCCATCGCCCAGTCCAATCCGAAAGTGACCTGGCGGCTGGCGTCGTCCTTCCCGAAGTCGCTCGATACGATCTATGGCGGTGCCGAAGTGTTTTCCAAGATGCTGTCGGAGGCGACCGACGGCAACTTCCAGGTCCAGGTCTTCGCCGCCGGCGAACTCGTTCCCGGCCTGCAGGCCGCCGATGCCACCACTGCCGGCACGGTCGAGGCCTGCCACACGGTGGCATACTATTACTGGGGCAAGGACCCGACCTGGGCGCTGGGAGCGGCGGTTCCGTTTTCGCTCAACGCGCGCGGCATAAACGCCTGGCACTATCATGGCGGCGGCATCGATCTGTTCAACGAGTTCCTGGCGACGCAGGGTCTGTTTGGGCTGCCGGGCGGCAATACCGGCGTGCAGATGGGCGGCTGGTTCCGCAAGGAGATCAAAACGGTCGCCGACCTTTCCGGCCTCAAGATGCGTATCGGTGGTTTTGCCGGCAAAGTGGTGCAAAGGCTCGGCGTGGTTCCTCAGCAGATCGCCGGTGGCGACATTTATCCGGCGCTGGAAAAAGGCACGATCGATGCCGCCGAATGGGTCGGCCCCTATGACGACGAGAAGCTCGGCTTCTACAAGGTTGCGCCCTATTACTACTATCCCGGCTGGTGGGAAGGTGGACCGACCGTCCATCTGATGTTCAACAAGGCGAAATACGACGAACTTTCGCCGGCTTACAAGTCGCTGGTGCATACTGCCGCTCAAGCGGCCGACGCCAACATGCTGCAGAAATACGACTATCTCAATCCGGCGGCGGTTAAGCGGCTGGTTGCCGGCGGTGCCAAGTTGAGCCCGTTCAGCCAGGAGATCATGGCCGCCTGTTTCGAAAAGGCCAACGAAGTCTATGCCGAGATGGAAGCCTCGAATGCGCCGTTCAAGAAGATCTGGGATTCGATCAAGGCGTTCCGCAAGGAGCATTATCTCTGGGCGCAGGTGGCCGAGTACAACTATGACACCTTCATGATGGTCCAGCAGCGCAATGCCAAGCTCTGATCCTGTTGCTTCGCGGCGCCAGTGTTCCTTTCGGAACACTGGCGCCGTAGCGCATTCATTTGCGATCAGCCGGGCACCACCACGACCTTGACCTCGCCTGGCGCCGGCGGGTTGGCAATGATCGCCACCGCCTCGTCGAGGCTGACTTGTCGTGATATCAGCCGATCTACTTCGATCGTCCCCGAGGCGATAAGATTGGCGGCCCGGCGATGGGTAAAGGGGTTGAGGAAGGAACCCAGGACCTTCAACTCACGGAACAGCAGATCGAACGGTTCGAACGCCACTTTCATGCCTTGCGGCATCACGCCGACGACGACGACGGTGCCGCCCGCTTTGGCCAGCCGCATCGCCTGCTCAACAGTGTCTTTCACGCCGGCGCATTCGAACACCACGTCGACGCCGCCCGGCATCAAACCCGACCGGCCGACGATCGCATCGATGACATCGAAGGCGCTGGGATCGAGCGTCGCCGTTGCGCCAAATTGCTCGGCAAGAGCCCGCCGCGAGGCCTGACGGGTCGACAAGATAATGGTCGTCGCACCGGCGAGCTTTGCCAGTTGAACGGTGAGCAGGCCGATCACGCCGCCGCCGAGCACCGCGACCGACGAGCCTGGTTTGATCGCGGCAAGGTCCACGCCATGCAGGCAGCAGCCGAGCGGCTCGCAGAAAGCACCATGCGTAGGCTTCAGATCGCCTGGCAAGACGAAGGCCTGTTTCTGTGGCAGGACAAGATATTCGGCAAAGCCGCCATCGCGATGGATACCGATGGCGCGTAGATTGCCGCAGAGATTGACCCGGCCGGCCTGACAATGCTCGCATCGGCCACAGGCAATGTTGGGATCGCCGGTGACGCGGTCGCCGACGGAAAAGCCGGATACGGCAGGTCCGACCGCCTCGACGATGCCGGAGAATTCATGCCCGAGCGTCACCGGCGGCGTGCACGGGAATTCACCATGGAAAAGATGCCTGTCGGTGCCGCAGACGCCGCACGCCTCGATGCGCACCAGCAGATCGTTCGGCCCGGCGGTCGGTTTCTCGACCTCGCACACGGCGAGGCTGCCCACTCGCTCCAACCGAACCGCCTTCATGGCTGCCGGGCCCTCCTCAGTTGAAACTCGGTGGTTGCGACAGATCGATTGCCGGCGCCGCCGGTTTCGCGGGCGGCTTTTCGTCGAAGCTCGGCGGCTGCGACAAATCCGGTGTGGAAGGTGAGGCCGGGGCAGTGCCGCCGTTGGCCGGCGGCGTGCCAAGCGGCGACAAGCCGATGCCAGGCGTTTCCGGCACCTGGTAGTTGATGGTGCCAGGATCGACGACAGTGCCTTTGTAGTGCATCACCATCTGCGGGAAGGCGATGGTCAGGCCGATCATGATCACCTGGATGCAGACGAAGGGCACTGCGCCCCAATAGATCTGCCCTGTGGTGACCGGCGCGATCTGCTTGCCGGTGAGTCGGTCGAGATAGGGCACGCGCGCGGCGACCGAGCGCAGATAAAACAGCGCGAAGCCGAAGGGCGGATGCATGAAGGAGGTCTGCATGTTGACGCCCAAAAGCACGCCAAACCAGATCAGGTCGATGCCGAGTTTGTCAGCCGCTGGCGCCAAAAGCGGCACGATGATGAAGGCAAGCTCGAAAAAGTCGAGGAAGAAGGCGAGCACGAAGACGAGGATGTTGACGCCAATCAGGAAACCGACTTCACCGCCCGGCAGCGACGTCAACAGGTGCTCGACCCAGATGTGGCCATTGACGCCGTAGAAGGTCAGCGAGAACACCCGCGCGCCGATCAGGATGAACAGAACGAAGGACGACAGCCTGGTCGTCGAGGCCAGCGCCTGCTTGACCACGTCGAGCGACAGCCGCCCCTTCATCGCCGCCATTGCCAGCGCGCCGACGGCGCCCATGGCGCCGCCTTCCGTCGGCGTGGCGATGCCAAGGAAGATGGTGCCCAGCACCAGGAAGATCAGCGCCAGCGGCGGGATCAGCACGATGATCACCTGCTGTGCCAGTCTGGACATCAGGTTGATCTTCAGGCGCTGGTCGACGATCGCCACGACATAGATGAAGATGACGCCCATGGTGGCGCCGAGGATATCGGCGTTGCCGCCATGGTTCGGCGCAAGGTAGCGATACGCCGCATAGGAAACCACCACCGCCGCCAGCAGCGCCGCCAGCAGCGACAGCACGCCGTGGCCGAGCGTGCGGGCCTCCAGCGGCAGGGCCGGCATCGACTTCGGCCGGAAGATCGACATCAGCAGGATGTAGAGCATGTAGATGCCGGTCAAAATGAGCCCGGGGATCAGCGCTCCCTTATACATATCGCCGACCGAGCGGCCGAGCTGGTCGGCCAGGACGATCAGCACCAGTGACGGCGGGATGATCTGGGCGAGCGTCCCGGACGCGGCAATGACGCCGGATGCCAGCCGCCGGTCGTAGCCGTAGCGCAGCATGATCGGCAGCGAAATCAGACCCATGGCAATGACGGAGGCCGCCACCACGCCGGTCGTCGCGGCGAGCAGCGCGCCGACGAAAATCACGGCATAGGCGAGGCCACCACGGACCGGTCCGAACAACTGGCCGATCGTGTCGAGCAGGTCTTCGGCCATGCCGGATCGTTCGAGCACGATGCCCATGAAGGTGAAGAACGGGATCGCCAGCAGCGTATCGTTCGACATCACCCGGCTGCCATAGAAATTATCCGGCAACGCGTGCAGCAACGGCCAGGCGAGATTGATCGAGCCGCCCGAATAGGGCGACAGAAGCACGCCGATGAAGAAGAACATCAGGCCGTTGGCGGCGAGCGAGAAGGCGACGGGGTAGCCGATCAGCAGGAAGACGACCAGCGAGGCGAACATGATCGGCGCCATGTTCTGGGCGATGAACTCGATCACGAGCGCACCTCTTCGGCGAGCGCCTTGGCTTCGAGTTCGGCCTGCTCATGCGCCGATATGAACGGAGTGGGATCGTCCATCTGACCGCGCATGATGGCGATTTTCTTGATGATTTCGGAAATGCCCTGCAGCGCGAGCAGAAAAAAGCCGACCAGCAGGATCGCCTTCGCCGGCCAGATGATCAGCCCGCCGGAATTGTTCGACATCTCCCCGCTGCGATACGACAGCGACACATAGGGAACGAAATAGACCACCATCAACGTCACGAACGGCATCAGGAAGAAGACGTGACCGAAAAGGTCGATCCAGTGCTGCACGCGGCGCGAGAACATGCCGTAGACGATATCGATGCGGATATGGTCGTTCTGCTTCAGCGTGTAGGCGGCGGCCAGCATGAAGGCGGCGCCGAACAGATACCATTGCAATTCCAGCCAGGCGTTCGAGGACATGTCGAACACCTTGCGGATGACGGCGTTGGCGGCGCTTACCAGGATCGCCAGCAGGATCAGCCACGAAACCCATTTGCCGATGAATTCGTTCAAACGGTCAATGGTTCTGGAAAGAGCGAGAAGCCCTGCCATGCATTCCTCCCTTGTGTCAGAGCGCGGCGGTTCACTGTCCGTCGCGTCGCTGTGGACCAACGGTATGCAGTGCGTGGTCCGGCGGGTCAACACGGGACAGCCCGCATAAACACAGTTGTGAGATGACGGGCGGCAAAATGCTGCCGCGTCCTTTGCATGTCCAAGGACATGCGGCGCTTTCACCCAAGCAAAGTCGGGTGCGGCTCAGGCGATCTTCTGTTGGTCGCGGCCGGCGCCGATCAGCACAAGCATGGCGACGAGGAACAGGTACATCCAGCCGTCCCGCCATTCGAGCGGAAAATAGCCGGCCCATAGCGATTCGGCCATGCCGAAAGCGGCGGCGCCCAGTGCCGCCCGCAAAGGCGAAAGATAGCCGCCCACTGCGGTCACGAACAGGATTTTCAACCCGTAGACCAACCCTGTGCCGAAGCTGATGTTGCCGTAGTAGAAGGCGGCGAGCACGCCGGCCAGTGCCGCGCAAAGGCCGCCGAAAAGCACCGCACGCCGAAACACCGCACGGACATCGACGCCGCACATCGCAGCCGCCTTGGGATCGTCGGATACGGCGCGCCAGCTCCGGCCGAAGCTCGAATATGCGAAGCCCCAGGCAGCCAGCGCTATGGCCGCCAGTACGGCGGCGCAATCGAGCAATTGGATCAGCGTCAACGTCGCCTTGAAGCTGGCATTCTGCGCGAAGACGATGGTCTGGGCCAGCATTGGCGGCAACCATAGGTCATGGGTATCGGCGGCGATGCGGCTGGCTTCCGACAAGACCAGCAATATGCCGAGCGTCGTCACCACGATGGCGTTGGGCGAGCGGTCGGCCAGCGGTTCGAAGATACTTCGGGACAGGACATGGCTGAGCAGCGCCGCATAAAGGAATGCCGCAGCTACGCCGAGCGCGACCGACGCAAACAGCGTCAGCCACAGCGCCTGATAGCCGAACGCCGCGGTGAGGATCATCGTATGCCCGCAAAAGGCGAACAGCGCGCCATAGGCAAGATTGGTACGGTGCAGGATGCCGTTGGTCAGCACGTAGCCGAAGGCAAGCAATGCGTAGAGCGCGCCCGAATGCAGCCCGTTCAGAACCTGCTGGAAGAAATAGAGCATGCAAGACCCTCTATGCATGCCCCGCAATCGGGGCAGAGGTTTGGGACGAACGATATTCTCAGTACGGCGATCGCCTCAGTGAGCGTTGCACCCGGAATCTAACTTGTCAAACGCGAGTTATCAGTTAGATTCGCCATATGACGGTATCCTGGACTCCGCACCGCTTTACCGGTGGCATGCTGGCGCTCGATACGGCGAACACCGTCGTTTTGCGGAACGATCCGAAGAAAACTTTCGACCGTTTCGACGATCCGGCCGAGATCGCCCGCTTTGCCGAAGCCGCGAGTGCCTTTCGCGCCGCCGAGCTCGGCGGCAGGCGGCTCGTAGCGCCGGCGCCTGAAAAGATCGCACCGGTGGTGCTGTCGATCCGGGAGACGACCGATCGGCTGTTTCGCGGCGCGGTATCGAAAGGTGCGATCGCGACCGGCGATATGCCGAAATTCTTGGAGGCCTGCGCCGATGGCCTCGCTCATAGCCGCACCGAAATCGGCACGCCTGGAAAACCGTTCGGTGATCCGGCGACGCCGATTGCCTTTGAGGCCGCGCTTGCGGTCTCGGCGTTGTCGCTGCTGCGTAGCGACACCATCGCCAGGCTGCGGATATGTCCGAACTGCAGCTGGCTGTTTGTCGACAAAAGCCGCAATTCCAGCCGCCTCTGGTGCGACATGGCGGTGTGCGGCAACCGCCAGAAGGCAAACCGACATTATCGCCGCCGGACCGCGGCCAGAGAGGTCACCAATGTCTAGAAGATTCTCACGCGCGATGATTGTCGTCGCGGCGTTGTTCGCGGCGGCCGCGCTCGGCGCCTGCCGTGATTCCGGCAAGGACCAGCTGTTCGCCATTTCCGGGAAGCTGTTCGAGTTCAACTACCGGCTGGGTATCGCCACCTATGTCATCACCCTCAATCCGCTGCGGCCGGTGGGTGAGGGGCAGGTCGCTGTGGTCTCCTTCCAGAACCCGGCCGGTGGTGATCCGATCATCGTCACCCAGAAAATATGGCCGAAGCTGCCGCATGTGACGCTTACCAGCCCGCCGCTTACCTGCGTTGTCAAGGACAAGCCCTATGCGGTGTCGATCCGCATCGAGGATTCCAGCGGCAAGTTGCTGCAGAGTTTCGCGACCACTCTGACGTCCTCGCTCGACCAGTCGGTCCTGCCCGACCGGCCTCTGGTGGTCGGGCCAGTCTACGAGCTCAACAAGGACTTGGCCGGCCATGTCGACGGCAAGCTGCCCGGTGAACCGAAGCCCAGTTGCCCAAAGGCTGCATGATGCATCACCAGCGGCACTGAGCGCCGCCGGAATTTTTCATGCTCGGCCATCCTCCCCGACAGGCGTTTCGTGGCGCCACACGGCCGCGCACGGATCGTTTGTTGCGGACCGCCTGGCACCTTCGATTTTGTTTGACCTCCCCGGCAAGGGAAGAAAGACTGTGGGCACTCGACTCCGACGTTGGCCGCGCACCTCCAGGCGCGGCCTCCGCACAGGAAATGCCTGATGACGCTGCACAATGTCGCGCTCGACGACAAGTTCGACCTGGCAAAGGAGCGGATCTTCCTGTCGGGTGCCCAGGCAGTCATCCGCATGCTTCTGATGCAGCGCGAGCGCGACCGCCGGGCTGGCCTGAACACCGCCGGTTTCGTCTCCGGCTATCGCGGCTCGCCGCTCGGCGGCCTCGACATGCAGCTGTGGAAGGCCAGGAACCAGCTCGCGCAGTCGGACATCGTCTTCCAGCCCGGTCTCAACGAGGAGCTTGCCGCCACCGCCTGCTGGGGCTCGCAGCAGGCCGAATTGCTGGGCGAGGGTACCCATGACGGCGTTTTTTCGGTCTGGTATGGCAAGGGTCCGGGCGTCGACCGCTCCGGCGACGTGTTCCGCCACGCCAATCTCGCCGGGTCGTCAAAACATGGCGGCGTGCTGGCTCTGATGGGTGACGACCACATGGCCGAATCCTCGACCAACGCGCATGCCACCGAGTTCCTGTTCGTCGACACCATGGTGCCGATCCTTAATCCGGCCGGCGTCCAGGAGATCATCGACTACGGCCTCTACGGCTTTGCCATGTCGCGTTTTGCCGGCACCTGGGCGGCGATCAAATGCGTCAAGGACAACATCGAATCGACAGCCTCTGTCGATGCCGCGCTCGACCGGCTAGATATCGTCATCCCGGACTTCGACATGCCGCCCGGCGGCCTCAACATCCGTAACGAGATCGACATGCTCGGCCAGGAGGAGCGGTTGCATGAATACAAGCGCGCCGCCGCTTCAGCGTTCATCCACGCCAATGGGCTGAATCGGATCGTCTATTCGGGCGGCACCAGCGCCAGGCTTGGCATCGTCACCATCGGCAAGAGTTATCTCGATGTTCGCCAGGCGCTGGAGGATATCGGCGTCGACGAAGCGGCCGCCAGTCGTATCGGTATCAGGCTGTTCAAGGTCGGTTGCCCGTGGCCGCTCGACCTGCAACACATCGCCGACTTTGCTCGCGGCCTCGATACCATCGTCGTCGTCGAGGAGAAACGCTCGCTGATCGAGGTGCAACTGCGCGAGAACCTTTACGGCACCGCGACGCAGCCGGTCATCGTCGGCAAGAAGGACGAGCGCGGCGACTGGCTGTTCCCGGCCAAGGGCGCGCTCGACCCCAACGATATTGCCATCGCGCTCGGCGAGAGGATTTTGCGAACGATCGGCCCGTCGGAAGAAATCGCCGCGCGGGTGGCGAAGTTGCGCCAGTTCCAGGCGATGCTGGCCGACACGTCAGACATCGCCTCGCGCACGCCCTTCTTCTGCTCCGGCTGCCCACACAATTCCTCGACCAAGGTGCCGGACGGCTCGCTCGCCGCCGCCGGAATCGGCTGTCATTTCATGGCGCTGTGGATGGACCGCAACACCGTCGGCTTCACCGCCATGGGCGGCGAGGGCGCGCAGTGGGTCGGCCAGGCGCCGTTCTCGAAGCGCGAGCACATCTTCCAGAATCTGGGCGATGGCACTTACAACCACTCGGGTGTGCTGGCGATCCGCTTCGCGCTGTCGACCGACGCCAACATCACCTACAAGATCCTCTACAATGACGCCGTCGCGATGACCGGCGGGCAGCCGCACGAGGGCGGCCTGACGGTGGACATGATCGCAAGACAGGTGCGCGCCGAGGGCGTGGAGCGCATCGCCATCGTCACTGACGAGCCGGACAAATATACCGGCAAGGTGGAATTTCCCGCCGGCGCCACCATCCATCACCGCGACGACCTCGATCTCGTCCAGCGCGAGTTGCGTTCGGTCAAAGGCGTCTCGGTGCTGCTCTACGACCAGACCTGCGCCGCCGAGAAGCGTCGCCGCCGCAAGCGTGGCACCTTCCCCGATCCCGACAAGCGTATCTTCATCAACGAGCTGGTCTGCGAAGGCTGCGGCGATTGCGGCGTGCAGTCGAATTGCGTCTCGATCCAGCCGGTCGAGACCGAATTCGGCCGCAAGCGCAAGATCGACCAGTCGAGTTGCAACAAGGACTTCTCTTGCGTCAACGGTTTCTGCCCCTCCTTCGTCACCGTTCACGGCGCCAAAATCAGGAAAGCCGAAGGCATAGCCGGCGCGGCCGACCCGCTCGCGGGGGTGCCGGCGCCGGCGCAATTTACGCTCGGTGAACAAGGCTGGGCGGCGATCATCGACGGTGTCGGCGGCACCGGCGTCGTCACAATAGGCGCGGTGCTCGGCATGGCCGCGCACTTGGAAGGCAAGGGCTGCGGCATGATCGACATGGCCGGCCTCGCCCAGAAGGGCGGCTCGGTGTTCACCCATGTCCGCATCGCCCGCACGCCGGACGACATCCACGCCATTCGGGTATCGGCCGGCAAGGCCGATCTCGTGCTCGGCTGCGATCTCGTCGTTTCGGGTGCCAAGAAGGTGTTGGCCGCGGTGCGCGAAGGCCATACCATCTTCCTCGCCAACACTGCCGAGATCATGCCGGGCGAGTTCGCCCGTTCGGCCGATTTCTCGCTGCCCGTCGAGCGGCTGAAGAAAGCGATAAAAACGGCCGCGGGCGACGACAGGACGCATTTCTTCGACGCTACCCGCACCGCCACCGCGCTGTTCGGCAGCTCGCTTGGCGCCAACATGTTCATGCTCGGCTTCGCCTTCCAGCACGGCGGCTTGCCGCTGTCGGCGGAGGCGGTCGAGAAGGCAATCGAGCTCAACGGCGAGGCGATAGCGATGAATATCGCGGCATTTCGCTGGGGCCGCCGCGCCGCCCACCAGCCGGATTTCGTGCGCAGCCTTCTTGCCCAGCCGGGCAAGGCCACGCAGCATGCCGCCATTGCCGAGACGCTGGACGATATCATTGCTCGCCGCGTCGCCTTCCTGACCGCCTATCAGAACGCCGCCTATGGCAAGCGCTATGCCGACAGACTGGCGGCGCTGCGCAAGGCCGAAACCAATGCTGTGCCCGGGTCGACCGTGGTGACCGAGGCTGCCGCAAAGAACCTGTTCAAGCTGATGGCGATCAAGGACGAATACGAGGTGGCGCGGCTTTATACGGACGGCTCCTTTGCCGCAGAGATCGCAAAGCAGTTCCAGAGCTACGGCAAGCTTGAATTCCATCTCGCACCGCCGATCATGGGCAGGCGCGGCAGTGACGGCAAGCCGAAGAAATCGCGCTTTGGCCCGTGGACGATGAACGGGTTCCGCCTGCTGGCGGCGATGAAGGGCCTGCGCGGCACCGCTTTCGACCTGTTCGGCTACAGCGCCGAGAGGCGTATGGAGCGGCAGCTTCTTGCCCTCTATGAAGCCGACCTGGAACTTGTCGCCGGCGCGCTGGCGCCGGGCAAGATCGAGGTTGCTGCCGCGCTTGTTTCGGTACCGGCGCTCATCCGCGGCTTTGGCTACGTCAAGCAGGCCAGTGCCGAAAAAGCCGCCGGCGAACGCCAGCGACTGCTCGACCGCCTCTCAACGGCGCCGCTGCGGCCGCAACTTCAAGCCGCCGAATAATTCAGCGCTGTGATACGCCTTGTTTACCTGAACTGTAGTTTCCCTGCTTCCGCTGCGTCACCGATGAATGCCAATAGAGCCCGAACCGCTGCTCTAAACCTTTCTTAAGGCCAATGTGACACTGCTGGGTTCCCCAGGGTTGGGATCCAGGCGTGAATCTGAGACGAAAAAACGAGATTCCGGTCGACGTTTACATTCCGTTCGTGGAAACGCTGTTTCGCGACGGGTTCACGCTGTCGATCGGCCTTGTTGCGCAGACACTCCTCGTCATTCTGGTCTATTGGAAGACCATGGACTTGGCGTATCTTCTAGTTGCCGCTGGGCTCATCATTGTCGGTACCCTGCGCCTTCGCAACATCCGAAAATACGGGCGACTTCCTTCCCCGACGACGTGGGAAGAAGCCCATGATCGCGAAAACGATTACATAATTTTCGGTTCGATGCATGGTTTCATGCTTGGCGCGTTCTGTTTCGTCAGTATCTATCTGGCAAATGACAGCCACGACAACTATGCCGAAATAGCCTCTGTCTGCGTCACTCTGGCATCGGTCACGTCGATTGCCGGCCGCAATTATGGGTCGCCGCGCATGGTCATGATTTTTATCATAACCACCACATGGCCCATATCGCTTGGCTTTATCCTGCGCGGCGATATCTACCACATCATCCTCGGTCTGATGTCGGCCCCTTTTCTGTTTGCGATCAAGCGGTTCGCCGACATCGTCCGCGAAGTCCTGTTTACCGCCCTGTCGGAGGAAAAGAAGGCGAACCGCATCGCGCAGCGTTTCAACCGCGCGCTCAACACCATGTCGCATGGCCTTGTCATGCTTGGTCCCGACGGCCGGGTGGCGGTGGCCAATGCCGAAGCCGCGCACCTGATGTCGCTCAAATCGGCCGATGCGCTGCTAGGCCGCTCGATCCACGGTCTGCTGATGCGCGGCGCTGCAGGCGGCATGCTGGCGCCGAAAGATTGCCGTTACATCGAAGCCCAGCTGACGCGTGCGTTGCGCGAGGGCCGCGACCGCAAGGTCCTGGTCTCGCTCACCAACGGCCAGCACTATGAATTTTCGGCGCGCGAAGGCAGCCAGGAACTGGGCGTCGTCACTTTCGAGGATGTGACCGCCCGGGTCGAGGCGGAAGACAAGATCCGCTTCATGGCGCGCTACGACAGTCTCACCGGCCTGCCCAACCGCGCCTACTTCCACGAGTTGGTGGTGGAAGCCATGGCCTCAGGGGATCCCGAGCGTCTCTGCGGGCTGGTGGTGCTCGATCTCGACGATTTCAAGAGCGTCAACGACACGCTCGGCCATCCGGTCGGCGACGGATTGATCTACGCCGTTGCCGAGCGGCTGGCGGCAGTCGCTGGGCCAGGCATCACCGTCAGCCGCTTCGGCGGCGACGAGTTCATGATCTTCTTCGAGCGCATCGAGGATGAAAGCCACTTGACCGGCCAGGTTGATGAGATCTTTGTCAATCTACAGGGCGAGGTCGATGTCGCCGGCCACGGATTACGCATCCAGGCCAGCGGCGGCGCGGTGCTGTCGCGGGTCAAGGATACCGACGTTGACGCCATGATCGTCAAAGCCGACCTTGCACTCTACAAGGCCAAGGAGCTTGGCAAGAACGGTTGGCGGCTGTTCGAGGCCTCCATGGATGCTGCCTTCCGCAGCCGTCAGCTGATGAAGGCGGACCTGCGCAGCGCCGTGGAAAACAACGAATTGCGGGTGGTCTATCAGCCGATCGTGGCGATGAGCACGATGCGTATCGCCAGTTGCGAAGCGCTGTGCCGCTGGGATCATCCCGATCTCGGGCCGATTTCCCCCGGTATCTTTATTCCGCTGGCGGAGGAAATGGGGATTATTTCCGACATCAGCACCTTCGTCCTGCATGCGGCCTGCACGGAATGCGCCAAATGGCCGGCCCAGACCAGCGTGTCGGTCAATCTCTCGGCCAAGGATTTCCGCAACCGTGATGTCATCCAGAAGGTTCGCGACGCGCTGGCTGAATCCGGTCTCTCCGCCGGACGTCTGGAGATCGAAGTCACCGAGACGGCGCTGCTCGACGACAAGTCGCTGACACGCCAATATATCGAGGAGTTGAAGCGGCTCGGCGTGCGCATTGCGCTCGACGATTTCGGTACCGGGTATTCGAGCCTCAGCTATCTCCACAAACTGCCGCTCGACAAAATCAAGATCGACCGCTCGTTCCTGATGGATGTCACTCAGAACAGCCGGTCGCTCGAATTGCTCAAGGGCATCGTCAACCTGTCACGGCCGCTGGGACTTTCGGTTACCGTCGAAGGTGTCGAGACCTTCGAACAGCTCAAGATCCTGGCATTGCAGGTCAAGCCGGACCTGGTCCAGGGCTTTCTGTTCGGGTCGGCACTCAGCGCGTCCGGCATCGAGACGATGTCGAGCACCGTCTGGCCCTTCGCCAAGGACATCCAGACGGCAAGGAAGGCGCCGCGGCGCTGACTTCGCGCTGAAAAACCGCGTATTTTAGTATAATTTTATTAATTATTAACCTTAACGAGCGGTAAACGAGCTCCTACTTATTTTCATCTTTACATCTCATGACCCGTCCGTAGTGTCGGCTGGTGGCGGTAATCGCGGGGAATAGAGTTCATGTGTGCCCAGTTGAGTTCGCTCGGCCATGCGGCGGGCGCTGGTGGGAAAGATGCGTCCGAGACCATGTCCAGCTTCGCGCAACATGTTTATGCGTTGCTTGACCGGACGGAGTACCGACGCTGTGAAAGCGGCGAGGACTTCGAAAGCATTTACAGGCTGCGCTACAATTCCTATCGGATGAACGATCTGGTGCCCGAGAATGCGTCCCGTCAGGTCCATGACGAGTTTGACGAACTGCCCAATTGCCATACGTTCGGAATCTACATCGAGGGGCGGCTGGTCAGCACAATGCGCCTGCATAACGTGTCTGCTGATAACGCCACATCACCAGCGCTCAGCGTCTACAAGGACTTGTTGATGCCGCGTCTGGCGGCCGGCGAAGTCTTTATCGACCCGAGCCGTTTTGCCGTGGACGCCGAATGGTCACGGCTTTACCCGCAGATCCCGTATGTGACGCTGCGCCTTGCGGGCATGGCTTGCTTCCATTTCGGCGCGCCTTATTGCATATCCATGATCCGCGAGGACCATGCGGCTTTCTACAAGCGCATCTATCGGGCGCGACCGATTGGCGATGCGCGGCCCTATGCCGGCGTGATCAACTGTTTCGCGCTGCTTTATCAAGCCGATGTCCTGGCGATCAAGAATGAAACCTACGCTCGATTTCCGTTCTTCCGTTCGACGCCAATGGAGCAGCGCATGTTGTTCGATACGCCCGGTGCCGGCGAACTCGCCCCGCTGACCATCCTGCCCACCGCCAAGTATTTTCGCGAAGCCGCCTGAACGAGCCCATGGAGCCTTCCGGTCGCTTCGGCGTTCTGGGCAAGGGTGCTGGTAGTAGGTCGGCATGGCCGGCATCCGCCAAGCATCGCTTCGATAGCGATCCGATCAAAGGAACCGATATGACCATTTCCACGCTCGCCCTTACCCCGCTTATCTCGCTGATTGCAGGCGTGCTGATCCTGGTGATGCCGCGGCTGCTCAATTATATCGTCGCCCTTTATCTGATCGTTGTCGGCCTGCTCGGTCTGTTCCCGCATCTCGCCGGCTAACGACATCGGCAATAGCGGACCTGCCATCCATTGTGATTGGTATCGCCGCGCTTCGCGCAGCGATTTCAAGTTTTGCTTGAGATTGTTGGCTGCGGCGATGCGGCAATAGCGCCATTGCCCTTAACGCGGCTTTTCGCTATGTGCCTGAAAGATGTCTTCGAAGGGGTATTCCAATGGCTGAACACACGCCGACCGGTCCTGTCGAACTAGGCGCGAAGATGGACTATGCCGAGCACGACCGCACCTATGCCGGCTTTGTGATGCTGGCCAAATATGGGTCGCTATTTTGCGCCGCCGTGCTTCTTGCCATGGCGTTCGGCTTCTTTGTGGGCGGCTTCTTCTCGGGGACTATCCTGTTCGTGCTGATCCTAGCCATCGGCGCCTTTATTCTCCGATAACTCCTCCAACCTTTGTCGAAGGCGCCGCCGGGGTCGGTCGGTGTCTTGCGGTAACAGGGTTCCGGCCGAAAGGATCATGCGGTGGGACAGACGGTTTTCATCCCTCGTGAGCTCGACGCAAACGAGCCGCGCGTCGGGGCCTCCCCCGACACGGTGAAGCGGCTGGCGGCACTGGATTTCGACGTGATTGTCGAAACCGGCGCCGGCACAGCGTCGCGCATTCCCGACGAGGAGTTCGCCCGGGTGGGCGCCGCGATCGGCAAGGCCGGCGATGCAGCCAGGGCCGATGTGGTGCTGAAGGTGCGCCGCCCCACGGACGCCGAGCTGAAGGGCTATAAGTCCGGCGCCGCTGTCATCGCGATCATGGATCCCTACGGCAACGACGCTGCCGTCGCAGCCCTTGCCAGGGCCGGTGTTACTGCCTTCTCCATGGAGTTCATGCCACGCATCACCCGCGCCCAGTCGATGGACGTTCTATCCAGCCAGGCCAACCTCGCCGGCTATCAGGCGGTGATCGACGCGGCTGCCGAATATGACCGGGCGTTACCGATGATGATGACGGCGGCTGGCACCGTACCGGCAGCGAAGGCGTTCGTCATGGGCGTCGGCGTCGCCGGTCTGCAGGCCATCGCCACCGCGCGCCGCCTCGGCGCCGTGGTCACCGCCACCGACGTGCGCCCGGCCGCCAAGGAGCAGGTCGCCTCGCTCGGCGCAAAATTCCTGGCGGTCGAGGACGAGGAGTTCAAGGCGGCCGAGACGGCCGGCGGCTACGCCAAGGAAATGTCGAAGGAGTATCAGGCCAAGCAGGCGGCGTTGACTGCCGAGCACATCGCCAAGCAGGATATCGTCATCACCACGGCGCTGATCCCCGGCCGTCCGGCGCCGAAGCTGGTCTCGGCGGCAATGGTCGCCTCGATGAAGCCGGGCTCGGTGATCGTCGACCTTGCGGTCGAGCGCGGCGGCAATGTCGAGGGCGCCGAAGCCGGCAAGGTGGTGACCACGGCCAACGGGGTAAAGATCGTCGGCCATCTCAACGTTCCCGGTCGCGTCGCCGCCTCCGCTTCGCTTCTCTATGCCAGGAACCTCTATGCCTTCCTCGAGACGCTGGTCGACAAGGCGGCGAAGACGCTTGCCATCAACCACGACGACGAACTGGTCAAGGCGACGATGCTGACCGATGCTGGCAAGATCGTGCATCCGGCTTTCGCAAAGGCTGAGCAGGAGCCGTCAAAGGGCCACTATGTCGAACCACCGGCCATTCCGGCCAGGACGATGGTTGCCGAGGCTTCGGCGAAGCCGGCTGCGAAGAAAACGGCCGCTTCGAGGAAGCCCAAGACCACCGGAGGGATCGCGTGATGGATCAGACTCTGCAGAAAGCCCTCGACCAGCTCGACCAGGCGACAGCTGCCGTGCGGCTCGCGGTGCAGAACCTGGCGGCCGCGCCCGGCACCGAGGCGGCGGGTGACGCCGCTCACGCGCTGTCCGGCGGTGCCATCGATCCCTTCGTCTTTCGCTTCGCCATCTTTGTGCTGGCGATCTTCGTCGGCTACTACGTCGTGTGGTCCGTCACGCCGGCACTGCACACGCCGCTGATGGCGGTCACCAACGCCATTTCCTCCGTCATCGTCGTCGGCGCGCTGCTGGCCGTCGGCATCTCGGCTTCAGGGCTTGCCACCGGCTTCGGCTTCGTTGCGCTGATGCTGGTATCGGTCAACATCTTCGGCGGCTTCCTCGTCACCCAGCGCATGCTGGCCATGTACAAGAAGAAGGAAAAGTAGGCCGCTATGAACGCCAACTTCGCCTCCTTTCTCTATCTGGTCTCCGGCATCCTGTTCATCCTGGCATTGCGCGGCCTGTCGCACCCGACCACCAGCCGCCAGGGCAACATGTACGGCATGATCGGCATGGGCATCGCCATCGCCACGACGCTGGCGCTGGCGACCCCTTCGGCCGGGCGCTTCGGCCTCATAGTGCTCGGGCTGCTGATAGGCGGCTCGGCCGGTGCGGTCACGGCACGGCGCATTGCCATGACCTCGATGCCGCAGCTGGTCGCCGCCTTCCACTCGCTGGTCGGTCTTGCCGCGGTCATGGTGGCGGCGGCCGCCATCTATGCACCGGAAAGCTTCGGCATCGGCACCGTCGCCGATATTCATGCCCAGGCACTGATCGAGATGAGCCTCGGCGTTGCCATAGGTGCCATCACCTTCACCGGCTCGGTCATCGCCTTTTTGAAGCTCGACGGCCGCATGTCGGGCAAGCCGATCATGATCGGTGGCCGCCACTTCATCAACGCGGCCCTGGGCATTGCGCTGATCGTGCTGATCGTGCTGCTCGTCACCGCCGAGTCCAAGGTGGTGTTCTGGCTGATCGTTGCCGCCTCGCTGGTGCTGGGTGTGCTTCTCATTATCCCGATCGGTGGCGCCGATATGCCGGTGGTCGTGTCGATGCTGAATTCCTATTCGGGCTGGGCCGCGGCCGCCCTGGGCTTCACGCTCGGCAATCTGGCGCTGATCATCACCGGCGCGCTGGTCGGCTCGTCGGGCGCCATCCTGTCTTACATCATGTGCAAAGGCATGAACCGGAGCTTCATCTCGGTCATCCTCGGCGGCTTCGGCGGCGAGACATCAGCCATTGCCAACGACGGCATCGAGCGCACGGTCAAGCAGGGCTCGGCCGAGGATGCCGCCTATCTGATGATGAATGCGCAAAAGGTCATCATCGTGCCGGGCTACGGCATGGCCGTCGCCCAGGCGCAGCACGCGCTGCGCGAGATGGCCGACAAGCTCAAGGCCAACGGCGTCGACGTCAAATACGCCATCCACCCGGTTGCCGGCCGCATGCCCGGCCACATGAACGTGCTCTTGGCCGAAGCCAACGTGCCTTATGACGAAGTGTTCGAGCTGGAGGACATCAACTCTGAGTTCGCGCAGGCCGACGTCGCCTATGTCATCGGGGCCAATGACGTCACCAATCCCTCGGCTCGTGACGACAAGTCCTCACCTATCTACGGCATGCCAATCCTCGACGTCGACAAGGCGCGCACTTGCTTGTTCGTCAAGCGCTCGCTCGGCTCCGGCTATGCCGGCATCGACAACACGCTGTTCTACAAGGACGGCACCATGATGCTGCTCGGCGACGCCAAGAAGATGACCGAGGAGATCGTCAAAGCGATGGATCACTGAAACGGCGTCGCTGCCAACTCACTGCCGATCGTCGAATACAGCCCGGCTCCGCGCCGGGCTTTTTCTTGGCTGTTACCGGTTCTGAAGCTACGATGCCGACCCGTCGTCTTGCTAACGGCGTCATCGTGGAGGTGCTGGTGCCCGACCCTGGTTCTGCTGCATCGCCGGCCGCCGATCTGACCGCAGCAGAGAAGGCGCCACGCAAGCGCAGCCAGGCGGTAGTGGTCGTGCACGGCATGGGCGAGCAGCGGCCCATGGACACGTTGAGGGAGTTTGTCCAGGCCGTATGGAGCCACGATCCGGCCCGTGCACCGTTCTATGCCCATGTCCCCGATCCGGCCGACCCGATGGGTGCGAAGATCAACCAGAGCTGGATCACGCCCGACAGCCGGACCAATTCGCACGAACTCCGCCGGATCACCACGCCCTATGATATCGATGGCCGCCGCACCGATTTCTACGAGCTTTACTGGGCCGACATCACCCAGGGCACGACCCGAAGCCGCCTTGCTGCCTGGGTGACGACGCTGCTCTGGCGCAAGCCGGCCGATATTCCGCGCGATGTGCTCAAACTCTATGTCGTCACGCTTTTGGTCACCATCGTCGTCCTCGGCGCGGCGCTGGCGCTCGCAACGTCGACCTGGCAAGGCTATATCTCCTGGACGACCGGCGCGCTTGTCACCGTCGTGGCGTCGTTCGTCATCTGGTTGGTGGACCAGTTTGGCTTGCCTTATTTCGGTGATGTCGCCGCCTATGTGCGGGCCGAAGCGGCAACGGTCGAGAAGCGGGCGCTGGTCCGCGAGCGTGGCCTCAAGCTGCTGAAGCGTCTCATGATGGACGACGCCTATGACCGCATCGTGCTGGTCTCGCACAGCCTCGGGTCGATCATCGCCTATGATCTGTTGCAGATATTGTGGGCCGATTTCAGGCCTAGAAAGTTGGAAGCCATTCGCGACAAAGCGAGGCTGAAGGCGATCCACGCCGTCGACAAGGCGACGCTGGCCGCCGCTGCCTCCGCTTGGCCCGACAGCCTCGATGACCTCCCCGCATTCCGGCGCAGCCAATGGGAGCTCTACCGGCAGCTTCGCGTCGGCGACGCCGATCATCCGCTGCCGTGGAAAATCAGCGATTTCGTCACGCTCGGCAGTCCGCTGACCCACAGCGAGTTTCTGGTGACCTACAACCTCGCCGAATTCAGGCGCGGCATCGCCGAGCGCCTGTTTTCGGCATGCCCGCCGATCGCCGACAGGGCGGCGGGCGGGACCATGCTCTACCAGGAAGGGCGCAGCCATTCCGGCAAGCCGCAGCGGGCGGTGCATCATGGCGCGGTGTTTGCCGCGACGCGCTGGACCAATATTTTCGACAGGGGCAATGGCTGGCTGACCGGCGACCCGATTTCAGGGCGGATGACGGAAAATTTTGGTCCCGGCGTGGAAAACATCCAGGTCGAGCTGCGCGGCTCGGGCGGCCGCGTCTTCACGCACAGGCTCTACTGGTCGCTGACGGCGAGCGGCGTCGAGGTCGACGCGCCGGCCGGCGTACAGCCGCGCTCGCACCTTGCCGTGCTGCGCGATGCGGTCGATCTCGGCCGCAAACTGGAAGCTGAGCTGTAGGCGGCAAGCAATGCGCGGCGGCAGTTCAAAGCAAGGTCCCCTTCGGGCGTAATCTTCCCGAAGCGGACCGAGTTCGCTTAGTCACCGATCAACGATTGGTCAGGAAAATCGCTTCCTCGTCGTCGCGCTGCCTGCCGCCAAGTGCTGCAGCCGCGCTGGCAATGAAGGCCCCGACGACCAGCGACAGCGCGCCAATCAGCGAGAAGGTGGCGCCTGCCTTTCTGGCGGTGTCGGCCGCCTGCTGGGCCTTGACCTTGGCGTCCTGCGCTCTGGCGATTACCGTATCGACGCGAGCGGTGGCATCCGCTTCGGACAGGCCTGTGCGGGCGGCCACCAGCCGCGACAGATAAGTCTTGTCGTCGGCCGATATTTCGCCTGCTGCGGCACTCGCGACTAGAATGCGCGATGCCTGCGCCGTTGCCGCGGCGTCGCTCTCCGGGTTGGCGGCAGCGAGCCTTGCCGGATCGGCCGGGCGGAACAGCGTATCGACGAAATACCATGTGGCGTTGTCGGTCGAGGCGCTACCCGCGTTTGCAGCAGCACCTGCCGAAGCGCCCATTGCCGCGCCCGATGCCACAGTCGAAGCAGCCTGGACACCGGTACCTATCGCGGCCGAAAGCGCCGTGCCGAGCACGCCGGCGACGAGCAGCGTCGCCAGCGCCCAGGCTAGAAAGCCGTGAGCGGTATCGCGGAAGAAGACTTCATCGGTGTGGATGCCGACCCATTTGGTGCGCAGGCGTCCGGCGAGGTAGCCGCCCAGGGCCGACGACAGCCACTGCACGACGATCAGCCAGACGGCGGTGGAAACGGCGAAAGTGGTGACTGACGCACCCGAGCCGGACCATGGCGACACCATGCTCAGCCCAAGCCCGGAGCCGAGCAGCATCAAGATGAAGGTAAGCGTTGACGCAGCAAAGGCGCCGGCGACGATTGGCCCCCAGCTGACAGCAGTGGAAGCGGATTCCGTCGGGGCGGAAACGTCGACAGCTGTTACGGTGGACTGCATCGAAGCCTCCCTACCGTGCGAACAGCATGATCAGAATAATGATCGGAATTGGGACTCCGAGAAGCCAGAGCAAAATGCCACGTCCCATGGATGCCTCCTGCGGCGATTGTGATCAACTACAATGCCTTGAAAGCCTTTCCGTTCCGGCGGTCCTGGTGATCTTTGTATACACTTCATGCCTGCTGGCTGGGTATCTGGATGGCGGCTCAGATGTCCAGATTGGCAACCGACAGCGCGTTTTCCTGGATGAATTCGCGCCTTGGCTCGACCTCGTCGCCCATCAGCCGTGAAAACAAGCTGTCCGCATCAGTCGCGTCATTGACCTTGACCTGTAACAGCGAGCGCACATTCGGGTCGAGCGTCGTTTCCCAGAGCTGCTCGGCGTTCATTTCGCCAAGGCCCTTGTAGCGCTGCATGGTCAGGCCCTTGCGGCCGGTGGCAAACACGGCATTGAGCAGTGCCAGCGGCCCCGAAATGGTTTCCGAGACATCCTTGCGGCGCAGCACCGGCGGCTCGCCGTAGATTTCCGCCAGGCGCGGCGCATAGCGGTCGAGCTGGCGTGCGTCGGCGGAATTGATCAGCGCCAGGTCGAGATGCGCGAACTCCTTGACGCTGCGCACCGTTCGCTCGAAGACATAGCCGCCAATGCCCTCGTTCGAGGTCGACATGCGACCGATCCAGCCGCGCTCGGTGTCCTCGGCGATAATGTCGAGACGACGGGCAACACGCTCGGCCGTCTCGTTGGCGCGGCGGAGGTCGGTGAATATCTCCGGGTTGAGCGCGCCGGCAATCGCTGCCTGCTCGACCACGCCTCTGTTATAGCGCGTGTGCAATCCGTTGATGAGCTGGCGGACAGCCAAGGCGTCGTCGATGGCGCTGCGCAGGTCCTGTCCAGCCCGCACCTCGCCTGTGCTGAGCGCAAGCGACGCTTCTTCCAGCCCGGAGCCGATCAGGAATTCCTCGAAGGCGGCTTCGTCCTTGATATATTGCGAGCTCTTGCCTCGCGTCACCTTGTAGAGCGGCGGCTGCGCGATGTAGAGATGCCCGCGTTCGATCAGTTCCGGCATCTGCCGGAAGAAGAAGGTCAGCAGCAAGGTGCGGATGTGGGCGCCGTCGACATCGGCGTCGGTCATCAGGATGATCTTGTGGTAGCGCAGCTTGTCGGCATTGAACTCGTCCTTGCCGATCGAGGTGCCGAGCGCGGTGATCAGCGTACCGATCATGTCGGAGCCGAGCATGCGGTCGAAGCGGGCTCGCTCGACATTGAGGATCTTGCCGCGCAGCGGAAGAATGGCCTGGTTCTGGCGCGAACGGCCGCCCTTGGCCGAGCCGCCGGCGCTGTCGCCCTCGACGATAAAGATCTCGGATTTCGCCGGATCGCGCTCCTGGCAATCGGCCAGCTTGCCGGGCAGCGAGGTGACGCCGAGCGAACTCTTGCGGGTGATGTCGCGTGCCTTGCGCGCGGCTTCGCGCGCGGCAGCGGCCTGGATGACCTTCTCGATGACCGCCTTGCCCTCGGTCGGGTGCTCCTCGAGCCAGGTGCCGAGCGCTTCGTTGACAAGCCCTTCAACCACCGGGCGGACCTCGGACGACACCAGCTTGTCCTTGGTCTGCGAGGAGAATTTCGGGTCGGGAACCTTGACCGACAGCACCGCGGTCAGCCCTTCGCGGCAATCATCGCCGATCAGCGCCACTTTTTCCTTCTTGGTCAGGCCCGAGGAGTCGCCATAGCCGGTTATCTGGCGCGTCAGCGCACCGCGGAAGCCTGCCAGATGCGTGCCGCCGTCGCGTTGCGGGATGTTGTTGGTGAAGGCCAGCACGTTCTCATGGTAGCTGTCGTTCCACCACATGGCGACTTCAACCGTGATGCCGTCGCGCTCGGCGCGGATCGAGATCGGCTTGTCGAGCAACGGCTTTTTCGTCCGGTCGAGATATCGGACGAACTCTTCCAGCCCGCCATCGTAGTGCAGTTCATGGCGCACGATGTCGGCATGGCGGGCATCGGTCAAAACGATGCGCACGCCGGAGTTCAGGAAGGCGAGCTCGCGCAGCCGATGCTCCAGCGTACCGTAGTCGAATTCGACCATGGTGAAAGTCTCGGACGACGGCAAAAACGTGATTTCGCTGCCGCTGCGCCCTTCATAGGTGCCGGGGACCTTGTCTTGTTCATAACTGCCGGTGATGCGAAGCGGCGCGTCGGCATTGCCATGCGTGAAACTCATCTCGTAGATCTGGCCGTTGCGGCGGATCTTCAGTTTCAGCCAGGCCGACAGGGCGTTGACGACCGACACGCCGACGCCGTGCAGGCCGCCTGAGACCTTGTAGGAGTTCTGGTCGAACTTGCCGCCGGCATGCAGCTGCGTCATGATAACTTCGGCCGCTGAAATGCCTTCGCCGGTGTGGATATCGGTCGGAATGCCGCGGCCATTGTCGATGACCGTCACCGATCCGTCCGGATTGAGCGTCACCGTCACCAGGTCGGCATGGCCGGCCAGTGCTTCGTCGATGGCGTTGTCGACCACCTCATAGACCATGTGATGCAGGCCCGAGCCGTCGTCGGTATCGCCGATATACATGCCCGGCCGCTTGCGAACGGCATCCAAGCCCTTCAAAACCTTGATGGAATCGGCGCCGTATTCGGCTTCAACGCCGTTGGCGATGTCGGTCTGGTCGCTCATGAAAACCTGTCTGATTGATGCCGTGTGCAGAGCGCGAAAAATCGGCTTCGAATCGCGCATTTCTAATGTCGTAGATATAGGCGCAAAAGGCGGTTTTTCCAAGGTTTGCAGGCATTTCGGAACGGAATGACCATCGCGTGAGCCGGCTATCGGCGCCTGGCTTCGATCCTGGCCAGCCGCTCACGTAAAAACTTGATCATGAACTTGTGGCGCGGTGCCAACCGCCCGCTCCGGTCGAGCTCTCGCGTCATGTCGAGCGCCTTGGAAAGCACAGCCTTCGGGTCCTTTGCGACTTGGGCGTAGTCGATATAGGCGACCACCAGGTCGCGCTGCCAGGTGGCGTTGTCCGGATCGGACCGGGCAAGTTTCTCGCGAATGGCCAGGCTGTCCTGAAGGGCTTGCCGGGCGCCCCTGACGTCGCGCTGCCTGAGGCGCAGCGTGGCGACTTCGGACAGCGTTATCGACAAGTCCCGCTGCCAGTCGGAATTGGCGGGATCGAGCTTGGCCAGCCTCTGCGCAATCGCGTAGCTGTCCAGATAGGCTTTCAGCGCGCCTTTGTGGTCGCCCTGTATGGCCAGGATGCCGGCGACTTTCTCGATGCACACGGACAGGTCGCGCTGCCATTCGGTGTTGTTCGGGTCGCCGGCGGCGAGCACGCTGGCCTGCGAAAGTGCCTCACGATAAGCCGAAAGTGCCGCCGGCCAGTTCTGCTGGTCGCTTAGCGCATTGCCGATTTTGGCGTTGCCGACCGACAGGTCGCGCTTCAACTCGGTGTCGTCCGGATCGCGTTTCGCCAGTTGTTTGACGATCGCCAGACCTTCCTTGTAGGCCGCCAGCGCCCCGGCGGCGTCGCCGCGTTCGCGCAACAGGTCGCCTATCGTATCGTGGCTGACCGAGACGTCACGCTGCCGGTCGGCGTCTCCCGGTTTGTCCGCCGCCAGCGCCAGCCGCACCTTCAGGCTCTCTTCATAGGCCGCCTGTGCGTTGTCCAGTTGGCCTGCGATATGGGCAAGGTGACCGATCTCATCGTAGGTGATGGTCAGGTCGCGCTGCAGTTCGGCACGGTCGGGCTCTCCGGCGGCGAGCTGCTTCTTGATCGACAGGCTTTCCTGGTAGACCTCTGCGGCGCCGGCCAGATCGCCTTGCGTCGCCAATACGTTGCCGATCTTGTCGTCGGCCATGGCGAGGTCGCCGAACCACTCCAGATTGTCTGGTTCTGCCTCGGTCAGGCCCTGCAGAATGGTCTTGGCGGTCTCATAATTCTGCAGCGCTGACGGCAGATTGCCTTGCGCCATCCGCACGTTGCCGAGCTTGACGTGGCTGACGGCGAAGTCGCGCTTCACGTTGGGATCGGTTTCATGATGCGACCGCCGCTCGAGATCGGCTTGCAGCGCCTCGAAGGCACGGCCAGCCGCATCGATATTGCCGACCGTGGTATAGAGCTTGCCGAGCTCGTCCAGCGTGCGGATCAAGCGGTCGGCGTCGTCGAGCGACAGCACCACCTGTCCGGCTTCGCCATAAAGCGCCAGCACGGACTCATAGTCCCTGATGGCTGTGGCGTAGTCGAGGTCGGCGCGCGCGGCCCCGCCGGACAGATAGCGCGTTGCGGCCTCGGAGAGCGTGCGGCTGACGAAATTGGCCTTCAGCGCGTTGCGCGAGACATTGTCGATCTCGGCTGCCTCGGCGAGCTTTTTACGCGCGGCATCGAACGCTCCCAGCGAAAGCTGCTCTTCGGCCTGCCGGCGCAACGCTGCCACCCGCAGATCGTCGGAGCCAAGCGTCTGCATTTCGCTCCGCACCTTGACGAAGGCGTCGGCTGCCTCACGCAGCCTGGCGTTCAGACTGTCCGCGGAGAGGTGGCCGGCATCGGAACTGATCAACGCGCCATAGAGCGGTGCCAGCGGCATGTCGGCGTCGCTGGCGATCTTCTCCACTTCGCCGCGCATCGCGGGCGTCACCTCGGCCATGGCCAGCAACAGGCGTTCGCGTTCCGGCAATTTCTCCTTGGCCGAGGCGGCAAAGAACAGCTGCGGCAGGCCGCTCTCGACATAGGGCAATTGCTTGCCGCGCGAGAGGTCGTAAACCTCCTGCTGCACGAGCGTCAGCACGGAGCGGATCTCGAGACCTTCGGTGCCGAGGTATTTCGTCAGCGCCGCGGTAAACGGCGAATTCTGGTCCGTCCCATCCGCGGCGGTCTCGCCGGGCGCCGCCGAGAAGGCAAACAGGATGTTTTCTGCCCGCCCGATGCGGCCAAGACCCGGCCGGACCTTGTCGCTGACCTCTTTTACCAGCGCCGTTGCGCCGCGGCCTTCGCCGCCCGTAGCCGCAAACGGATCGCTGCGGCAGGCATCGAGCACGATCAGTCCGACCTTGCTGGTGGCGGCGACGGTCGCGCGGATCTCCTCCAGCGGCAGGCTGGTCCTTTCCAGCGTAGCGAGCGACGACGCGTCTGCATCGACCGGCAGGAGCCGATTCTCGCCGGCTATCTCGACGCCGTGGCCGGAGAAGAACACCAGCGCCACGTCGGCGCCTTTGGCATCCTCGCGGAAATCGTCAAGCGCCCGGCGCATGCGCCGCAGGTCGCGGTTGGTTTCGAGGAAGACCTCGAAACCGAGCTTCCTCAGCACCGTTTCCATGATCTCGCCGTCATTGACGGGATTGGCGAGCGGCCGGATCAGCCGGTAGTCGTTCTCGGCGATGACCAGCGCAGCGCGCCGCTCCGCCATTGCAGCGGAGGCCGTCGAGAGGATCAGCAGCAAGGCAAACAGAAAACGCAAATCGAACCGCCCCGGCCCGGTCATTTGCCGGAGCATTCCATCTCTTTATGGCATGAGCAAGTTACGGCATCGGCAAGCCGGGCCGTTCGCGTTGTCAGCCAACCCGCATCGGCTTCAGCGCTTCGCTCCAGCGGAACAGCTCGTCCAGCATGGTTCTGGCCCCGCCGAGCACCTGCTCGCTGGGCAGGAAGGCGCCGGTCTCGTCGAGCAGCTTCTGGTACATCGGCAGCGCCACGCCTTCCGGAATCGGCATGACACCGACGGCGGTCAGCAACGGTTTGACCGCCTGCGCCGCTCGTAAGCCGCCGGAGACACCGCCGTAGCTGAGGATGGCGGCCGGCTTGTATCGCCATTCCCTGAGCAGGTAGTCGACCGCGTTGACGATCGCGGGAGCGGTGAAATAATTGTACTCCGGCGCCACGAAGACGAATGCGTCGGCGGCGTCGATTGCTTTCGACCAGGCTTTCGTGTGGCTGTTTTCGTATTTGCCGAGTCTCGGATGATGCGGCTCGTCCAGCACCGGCAGGTTGAATGCGGCGATGTCGGTGAGCACCGGCTCGAATTTGCCATGCTCGCGCGCAAAGCTCTCCAGCCACTTTGCGAAAGCGGGTCCGGCGCGGCCCGGCCGCGTGCTGCCGATGATGACGTTCAACTGGTGCTTCAAGGCAGGCTCCCGCCGGTTCTGACATCTGTGGTGCTGCCACCTAAGACACGCAGCCGGACACAGCAAGCAGGCACTTTCCGGTGCCCGGGTCACATTCCAGAGAGCGGATGCATCACCTTGTCGTCCGCTCACATGGACGCCTGCCTTGCCCGCCACTACATTGAGGTGTCAGCGGAGCAAGTCATGGACAGTCAGCCCGTCCCCTTCGTCCCGCCGGCGCCGAAGCCGCGCACCGCGCCGCCCTCGACGCTGGAGATGATCCGCATCGTCTACCGCAATCCGCTCGAACTGTGGGGCGAGCCGACCTACAACGAGCCCTGGATTTCGGTGACCGGCATCGGCGGGCCGCTGGTCATCGCCAACGACCCCGGTCTCATTCGCCACGTGCTGGTCGATAACGCCAAGAACTACAAGATGGCGACGGTTCGCCAGCTGATCCTGCGGCCGATCCTGCGCGACGGCTTGCTGACCGCCGAGGGCGAGGTGTGGAGGCGTTCACGCAAGGCCATGGCGCCGGTGTTCACGCCGCGCCATATCTTCGGTTTTGCCGAGCCGATGCTGAGGCGCACGCGGGAGTTCGTCACGCGCTACGAGGGCGGCGGCACGTTCGACATCGCTCACGACATGACGCTGCTTACCTTTGACATCCTGGCCGAGACGCTGTTTTCCGGTGAGATTTCAGGCGAGCCGGGCAGCTTTGCCAAGGAGATCGACCGCCTGTTCGAGACCATGGGTCGGGTCGATCCGCTCGACCTGTTGCGGGCACCCGATTGGCTGCCGCGTCTGACCCGCATCCGCGGCCGCAAGACCATGGCCTACTTCCGCAAGATCGTCACCGACACGGTGCAGATGCGCGAGGCGCGGTTGAAGCGTGATCCGGACACGGTGCCGCAGGATTTTCTCACGCTGCTGTTGAAAGCGGAGGGACCGGGCGGGCTGACCCGGGCCGAGGTCGAGGACAACATCATCACCTTTATCGGCGCCGGCCACGAGACTACGGCCAGGGCGCTCGGCTGGACGCTCTACTGCCTTGCCGAAGCGCCGTGGGAGCGCGAAAAGATCGAGCACGAGATCGATGCCGTGCTGGCGCGTGAGCCCGACCCGACGAAATGGCTCGACGCTATGCCGCTCACCCGTGCCGCCTTCGAAGAGGCGCTCAGGCTCTATCCGCCGGCGCCATCGATCAACCGCGAACCGATCGAGCCCGAAACCTGGAACGGCCTCTACATACCGCGACGTGCCGCGGTGCTGGTGATGCCGTGGGTCGTCCACCGCCATCGCAAGCTGTGGGACAGGCCCGACGCCTTCATGCCGGAACGCTTCCATCCGGGAAACCGCGAGAAGATCGACCGTTTCCAGTATTTGCCGTTCGGCGCCGGGCCTCGCGTCTGCATCGGCGCCAGCTTTGCCATGCAGGAGGCAATCATCGCGTTGGCGATCATGCTGTCGCGCTATCGTTTCGATACCACCGCGCAAACCCGCCCCTGGCCGGTGCAGAAGCTGACGACGCAGCCGCAAGGCGGGCTGCCTATGCAGGTTACCAGGCGCGCGGCGTAGGCAACCCGACGTCCGTTCGTGTTATGCGGCGGACTTGCGTTGGAACTGGCCGGCGGCGCGGTAGCGCCAGAGATAGCTGGGCAGGATGGTTCCGATCGACCGCGGCTGGATACCGAGGCCGGCGAGCGTCCTGTTGTCCTTGACGGCGGCATCCGACACCACATTGTGCTGGCGCAACAGCAGGACCTGGTCCTTGGTCAACAACGGATTGGGCAGCAGCCCGAGAATTGATGCCTGGAAGTTCGCCAGCCACCATGGCACGGGCAGCAAAAACCGCTTGCGTTCGATGATGACAAGCAGCTCTTGCATGCATTCCTTGAAGCTAAGCACCTGCGGCCCGCCGAGTTCATAGATCCGGCCGCCCTGGACCTTGCCGTCGACCGAGTGTGCCACCGCTTCGGCGACGTCGCCGACATAGACCGGCTGGAATTTCGTCTGCCCGCCGCCGATCAGCGGCAGCACTGGGGAAAAGCGAGCCATGTTTGCAAAGCGGTTGAAGAAACCGTCCTCCGGCCCGAAATTGATCGATGGCCGAAAGATCACGGCGTCCTGGACCGTCTCAAGAACGGCCTTTTCGCCGAGCGCCTTGGTACGCGCGTAGTCCGATTGCGCGTGGAGATCCGCACCCAGAGCCGAGATATGGGTGAGGCCGGCGCCGACGGCGCGCGCCGCTTCAGCGACAGCCCGCGCGCCGAACTCGTGGACGGCAGTGAATTTCTGCCGGCCGGCCTCATGCGCGATCGCCACCAGATTGACGACATGGTCCGCGCCTTGCACGGCGCGGTCGACCGACCAGCGCACCCGGACATTGGCTTGCACCGGCTGGATCTGCCCGACATTGCCGAGCGGCTGCAGGTGGCCGGCGAGATCGGGCCGGCGGCAGGCGACCCGGATGCGGTAGCCGCGCTTGGCCAGCGCCCGCACGACATGACGGCCGACAAAGCCGGAGCCGCCGAACACGACCACGAGCTTTGGGGTCTGCAGGATTTCGGTCATGGCTGGCTCCGGCGGCTATCCAGATGGCTTGGTTGAAGCCGTTTCATAGTCGGTTTCGCGCCAAAGGCAAAGGGCGACCATCGGTCGCCCGGCATTGTTGAAGCATGATTTCCAGTATCCGTTGGAAACGGCAGAAAACCCGCCGACGCCGGGCTTTAGGGTAACTCCATTCGGGACAGGAACCTTTGTTCCGGCCGGCGATTTTAGGATGTATGGTTTGATTCCGAATGGAGGATATTGCCGATGACGACAAAACGCGTTGCGATCTTCGCTCTGGCTTTCGCAACAGGCTGCAGCATTGGTGCCTCGGCATTCGCGGCAAACCGGCATCACCACCAAGCTCAACCCGAACGCTACGTTCCGGCCAACGGCAACATCATCGACATTCTGTTCGGTGGCCCGCGCTACTATGACAACCACCTGTTCACGACGGCCGCCGAACCCTGCTCCTACAACAGGGTAGGGCCGGACGCGAATGCGGCGAACGTCATCAACGATCATTATTGCGGGAAGTAGGCTCGCGCTGCCGGATCGGCAGGCGTTCTCAGCCGCTCATCGGACAAACGAATTTCTTCAGGACGAATAGCGGGCGGCGAATTCGGAAATGCGCTGCACCACGGCTTTCGGCGCGCTTATGCCGCGCGCCGCCGCCTTCTCCGCGGCCTCGGCCCGGGCACGCCCCGGCACATGCACGCCATAGCGCCGCCGCAGCCGGTCGAGTTGATCCTTCATCCGCTTTTCGAAGTCCGGATCGAGCAGCTTGGGCTCGAGGGCAAGCACGAAAAGGCCGGTCCCCGGACTGTCCGGCCCGCCGCTGAACCATGGCGCATCGAGCGACCAGTTGGCGCCCGACAGGCCCGCAGCCAGCACCTCGACCATCAGCGCGATGTTGGCGCCGCGCTGGCCGCCGAAGGCAAGCATGGCGCCCTTCATTGCAGCTGCCGGGTCCGTGGTCGGATTGCCGCTCGCATCCAGTGCCCAGCCTTCGGGTATCTTCTTGCCGTCCTCGGCCGCCTTGCGGATGTTGACGAAGGCGGTGGCGCTCGACGATTGGTCGATGACCAGCGCCGCCCCGTCCGCGGCGGGTGCCGCAAAGGACATCGGGTTGGTGCAGTAGACCGGCTTGACCGAGCCCGAGCCGGCAAGCACGGCCGGGCCGTTGGTGGCGGCGAACGACACCAATCCCTGCGCGGCCAGCCTTCCGGTGAAATAGCCGAGCGCGCCGCACGTATAGGCATTCTTCTGCGAAAAAATCGCGACGCCGAACAGCCGCGCCGCCTTGGCGAGTTCATCGATCGTGCGGTCGAAACCGGTATGCGCCAGTCCGCCGCGCGCATCGGAGAGATAGACCGCGAGCGCCGGCCTGGTGATCACCGGATCGGCGTTGCCGTCGATGCGGCCGGCTTCCAGCGCTTCGAGATAATCGATGAAGTGCGACAGCCCAACGGTCGACAGTCCTTCCGCCTCGGCCGCGACGATCGAGGCAGCCAGCGACTGCGCCGCCTCTTCGTTGGCGCCAGCGCCAAGTGCGGCCATCCGGCACAGCCCTGTCGCCTGGTCGAGACTGAGTTGCATTGTGATTGCCATGGATATCTGAGGGAATGGGTGAATAGTGAATGGTGAGTGGGACTTAGCCGGTAACACTACGGGCTACTCACTACTGACTATTCACCATTCACTATTCCCTAACCAACCTTGTTCGGAATCCGCGCCTCGATCTTGCCCAGGGTGAAGACGAGGATGCCGGTGATCGCCATATAGATCAACGCCAGGAGCAGCAAGGGTTCATAGGTGAGGTAGGTATCCTGACGCACCTTTGAAGAGACGGCGAATATATCGATCACGCTGATGGTCGCCACCAGCGGCGTCGATTTCAGCTGCAGCACGGTTTCGCCCGTCAGTGTCGGCAGCGCGCGGTAGAAGGCCTGCGGCAGCCAGATTCGCTGGAAAATCCTCCAGCGGCTCATGCCGAAGGCGCGGGCGGCTTCCAATTGGCCTTTCGGCACGCCGGCGAAAGCGCCTCGCATCACCTCGCCCTCATAACCAGCGAAGGACAGCGTCAGCCCGAGGACGCCATAGGGCCATGCCTGCCTCAGATAGGGCCACATCCAGGACTCGCGAATCCATGGATATTGTGGAAACAGCGAGCCCAGCCCGTAATAGAGCAACCAGAGCTGCAGCAGCAGCGGCGTCCCTCTGATGACGGTGCAGAAGACCTTGGCGGGTGCCGCGAACCAGAACGAGCCGGCAGCCTGCGCCAGACCGAGCGGCACGGCGAGCAGGAAACCCAGCGTGCAAGTGACGGCGAGAATCCACAGCGCGCGCCAGATGCCGAGCAATCCCATCCCGTAATATTTCGGCAGCCAGTCCCAGCGCATGAAGACGGCCGCCGCCAAAACCAGCCCCAGCGCGATCAGGATCAGCGCGATACGATGCGGCTTCAGCCACAGCGAAGCGCGTGCGGCTATCTCGACGGCCGCTTCGCCAGTCATCGCCGGGCCTCCTTGAGCGACGGCATGCCGCGGCGGGCCCATGTCTCGATGCGGCCGATGATCAGATTCGAAACCAGCGTCAACAGAAGGTAGATCGCGCCGGCGGCGATAAAGAATGTCAGATAGGCTTTGGTCACGCCGGCCGCCTGCCGTGTCGCCAATGTCAGCTCGAAAAAGCCGACGACCGCCAGCAGGGCTGTGTCCTTGGTGGCGATCAGCCAGAGATTGGCAAGGCCGGGTATGGCGAACGGCAGCATCGCCGGCAGCGTGATGCGCCGCAGCAGCAGGCCGGGAGACATGCCATAGGCGCGCGCGGCTTCGATCTGGCCCTGCGGAATGGCGAGGATCGCCCCGCGGATCACCTCGGTCGAATAGGCGCCCTGGACGAAGCCGAGCACGGCAATGCCGGCCGCCAGCCCGCTAATGTCCATGCGCTGATAGCCCATTGCCGTCAGCATCTGATTGATCAGGTCGGTGCCGGCGTAATAGAGCAGAAGGATCAGCACCAGCTCCGGCACGGCGCGCACGACTGTCGTATAGACTGCCAGGAGATCTCGCACCACCGGACCACCATACAGCTTGCCGGAGGCGCCGCCGATGCCGATCAAAAGGCCGAGACAGGTGGCGCCGACCGCGATCTCGATCGTATGGAGCAGCCCGACGATGAGCGTTCCACCCCAGCCCGGCGGCGTGGGCGAGAGAAGCGCGATGGCAGAGGCGGCCCAAGCCGGAACAAATGCGTCGATCAGCGTCGCCCTCGAATTGCTGGCGCTAAAACCGCCGGCGATCTCCGCCCGCGGAAGCACGCGTCGATGGATTTCGACTAACCACGCGGCTCTATCGGGGCCGCGTGGTTAATCGCTCATGGATGAGGTCGTCAGTTCGACTGCGTGTCGGCGCCGTAAATGTCAAAGTCGAAGTACTTCTTCGAAATCTCGTCATATTTGCCATTGGCGCGGATGGCCTTGATGCCGGCGTTGATCTTTTCCTTCAACTCGGTGTCTTCCTTGCGGACGCCGGCGCCGACGCCGGGCCCGAGAATGGCCAGATCCGGCGCGACCATGCCCTTCAGATCGCAGCATTGCTTGCCCTGGTCCGATTTCAGGAAGGCGTCGAGGGCAATGGAATCGGCCTGCACCGCGTCGACCCGGCCGGCGGCAAGATCCTGGTTGGCCTCGTCCTGGGTCTGGTATTCCTTGATTTCCGCCGCGTCGGCGAAGTGCTTCTTGGCGTAGTCGGCGTGTACGGTCGAGACTTGGACGCCGATGATCTTGCCCTTGAGGTCCTCCGGTGTTGAGCCGAACTTCTGGTCCTTCGGCCCGATGATCGCAGTCGGGGTGTTGTAATATTTGTCCGAGAAGGCGATCGTCTTCTCGCGCTCGGCGGTGATCGACATCGAGGCGGCGATAAGATCGATCTTCTTGGTCGTCAGCGCCGGAATGATGCCGTCCCAGGCGACGGGGGTGATGACGCAGTCGAGCTTCTCCTCGGCGCAGACGGCATCGATGAATTCGATCTCCCAGCCGACCCATTTGCCGGAAGCGTCCGGCGAGGCGAAGGGCGGATAGGGTTCGGCGGCGACGCCGATCTTGACCGGATCGGCCTTGGCCACGCCCATCGCGGCAACGCCGAGCAGCAGCGCTGCGGCAAAGGTCTTGAGAATAATCTTCATCGTCATGACTCCCAGTTTTGTTGTTGTTCCCGGTTTTCGTCCGCCCACAGTTTAACTGACGTTGCGGATGAACTGCTTCAGCCTTTCGGATTTCGGCGCGCCGAAGATCTGTTCCGGCGGCCCTTCTTCCTCGACCAGCCCGTTGTGGAGGTAGACGACATGCGTCGCGACCTCGCGGGCAAACTTCATCTCATGGGTGACCAGCACCATAGTGCGGCCTTCGCGCGCCAGGTCGCCGATCACCTTCAGCACCTCGCCGACCAGCTCCGGGTCGAGCGCCGAGGTCGGCTCGTCGAACAGCATGACGCGCGGGTTGATCGCCAACGCCCTGGCAATCGCGGCGCGCTGCTGTTGGCCGCCTGACAGATAGGCGGGATAGACGTCGCGTTTTTCGGCCAGGCCGACGCGGGCGAGCAATTGTTCCGCCTCGCCGATCGCCACATCGCGCTTGACGCCGAGCACATGCACGGGAACCTCGATGACGTTCTCGATCAACGTCATGTGGCTCCACAGATTGAAGTTCTGGAAGACCATGCCGAGCTTGGAGCGGATGCGTTCGATCTGCTTGCGGTCGGCGGGTACGGTGTGGCCGTAGCTGTCGGCCTTCAGCTTTATCTCTTCGCCATTGACCCGGATGATGCCGCTGGTCGGGTTCTCCAGGCAGTTGATGCAGCGCAGCAGCGTCGATTTGCCCGAGCCGCTGCCGCCGATGATGGCGATCACCTCGCCATCGCGCGCCGACAGCGAAACGCCCTTCAATACATGCAGCTTGCCGAAATTCTTGTGCAGGTTCTCGACGTGGATGGCTTCGGCAGCGCCGTTCTGCGCCGTATGCTTCAGGGCGGTGGCCGGCGCTGTCATCGTCGCGGCGCCCCGCGGAGCAGCCGAGGCAGTCCTTGCTGGAATTTTTTACCCATTACCCGTCACTGGACAGCGTTCCGATTCTCAAGATGGACCGTTCCGCTTGCCTCCGTCAACCGCAGTTTTTGGACCATTGATCACGGCCTGCCGAGTGGCTATTGGCAGGAGGGGCGCGTTTCAGGAGAATTTAGTGGGCAAAGCATACGGGTCGCAGTCGATGGCCGGGCCGCTGCAGCGCGTGCTGATGCGCTCCGCCGCCAGCGCCATGCGTCGGGCCGAAGCGCTGGAGTGGCACTATGGCCCCGGCTTCGATCCACAAAAAGCGGCGGCCCAGCATGATGCGCTGGCCAGGCTGATTTCTGTCTCAGGCGCCGATATCGAATGGCTGAGCGACGCCGATGACGGGCTTGCCGATTCGGTCTTTACCCACGATCCGTCGCTGATGACCGACCATGGCGCGGTCATCCTTGCCATGGGCAAGGCGCTGCGCCGGCGAGAGCCCGGCCTGCACGAGGCAGCCTATGGGCGCATGGGCATCCCCGTCCTCGGCCGAATCGAGGCTCCCGGCCAGGTCGAGGGCGGCGACTGCGTGTGGGTGGATGCAAACACGCTGGCCATCGGCCGCGGCGTGCGCACCAATCAGCACGGCATCCAGCAGCTCTCCAACCTGCTTTCGCCCAAGGGCATCCAGGTCTATGGCTTCGACCTGCCGCTCTGGCAGGGCGAGGAGGCCTGCCTGCACCTGATGTCGGTGATCAGCCCGCTCGCCGACGATCTGGCGCTGGTCTATGCGCCCCTCCTGCCGGTCGCCTTCCATCAGATGCTGCGCGAACGTGGCATTCGGCTGGTCGACGGCGATGCCGACGAATTCTTCGCCTCGAATGGGCTCAGCCTCAATGTCCTGCCGACCGCGCCGCGCCAGGTTATCGCCGTTGCCGGTTTTCCGAAGACGGCGGCTGCCATGCAGGCCGCTGGCTGTACGGTCTCGACATTCGAGGCCGATGCGCTGTGCATTGCCTGCGAGGGCGGCCCGACCTGCCTCACACGCCCGGTGCTAAGACAATGACGACCATTGGCGAAGCGCTCATCACCTTGCTCGAAGCGCACGGCGTCGACATCGTCTTCGGCATCCCCGGCGTGCACACGGTCGAGCTCTACCGCGGGCTGGCGCGGTCGAAGATCCGTCACATCACGCCGCGCCACGAGCAGGGCGCCGGCTTCATGGCTGACGGCTATGCGCGCGCCAGCGGCAGGCCGGGTATCGCCTTCGTCATCACCGGGCCGGGGCTGACCAACACCATCACCGCCATGGGCCAGGCGCGCGCCGATTCGGTGCCGATGCTGGTAATCTCGGGCGTCAACGCCACACCGACGCTGGGCAAAGGCCTTGGCCATCTGCATGAACTGCCGGACCAGCGCGGCATGATGGAGAAGGTGGCGCTGTTTTCGCACCGTGTCACCGAGGCCGGCGAACTGCCCGGCGTGCTCGCCCGCGCCTTTGCGCTGTTCTCATCCTCGCGTCCGGGTCCGGTGCACATCGAGATCCCGACCGATGTCATGAGCCTGCCTGCCAACGGCATCGTGCCGCTGCTGCGGAGTTCAGCGCCGCCCGAGCCGGATGTGGCGGCGATTGCCGAGGCGGCAAGGCTATGCGCGTCTGCCCGCCGGCCGCTTATCCTGGCCGGCGGCGGCGCCAAAGCGGCCGAAGCGCCGTTGCAGCACCTGGCCGAGAGGCTGGGAGCGCCGGTCGTCCAGACCGCCAATGCGCGCGGCCTGCTCTATCGTCATCCACTTGGCGTGCCGGCCAGCCCCAGCCTGAAGGCGGTGCGTGCGCTGATCGCCGATGCCGACCTGGTCATTGCCGCCGGCACCGAATTCGGTCCGACCGACTATGATGGCTATGGCGACGGCGGTTTTGTCCTGCCCGCCAACCTGATCCGCATCGACATCGGCGCCGACCAGCTTGCCCGCCGGCCTGCGCGGATTTCGATCCAGGCCGATTGCGGAGCGGCGCTCAAGGCGCTGCTTGCCGAAATCGGCACGCACGAGACGCCATTGGATGATGGTTCAGCCCGCGCCGCCGCGACGCGGCAGGCGGCCTTTGCCGAGATCGGCCCGGCCATGCAGGCGCAATTGCGAGCCGTCGAGACGATCCGCGATGCGCTGCCTGGCGCGATCATCGTCGGCGATTCGACCCAGCCGGTCTACGCCGCCAACCTCTATTACGATCACGACCGGCCGGGCGGCTGGTTCAACGCGGCCACCGGCTTCGGCGCGCTCGGCTATGGCCCGCCGGCGGCGATCGGTGCCGTCCTTGCCAGGCCTGAGGCGCCGGTCGTTTGCCTCACCGGCGACGGCGGCTTCCAGTTCACCCTGCCGGAACTGGGCGCCGCGCTCGACGCGGCGGCGCCGGTGATCGTCGCCGTCTGGAACAATCGTGGCTACCGCGAGATCGAAACCTCGATGCTCGACGTCGGCGTCGAGCCGGTCGGCGTCTCCCCGGCACCGCCGGATTTCTGCAAATTGGCCGAAGCCTACGGCATTGCCGCCGAGCGGATTTCTGGCACTGGCGGCTTGGCGGACGCGCTCGGGCGCGCGCGGGCGACTGGACGACCTTACGTCATCGAGATTTCGGTTGAGTGATCGCGCGAAAGGCGCGACCTTCCGCATCGGCGGCGCGCAATGACGGAGCGGTCGAATATGACGGAAACACTGGACGGCAGACATATCGTGGTGACCGGCGGCACCGGTGCCCTTGGCGGCGCGGTCGTAGGAAAACTGCTGGAGCAGGGCGCGATCTGCCATGTGCCCAATGCCCACGCTGCCGCGCCTGCGCATTTTCCCTTTCCGGCGCATGACCGCGTCAGGCTGGCGCACAATGTCGACCTTGCCGACCCTGCCAAGGTCGACGCCTTCTATGCCAGCGTTCCGAATTTATGGGCATCGGTGCATCTGGCCGGCGGCTTCACCGCCGCGCCGGTCGAGAAGATCGAGCCCGCCTCCTTCGCCGAGATGATGGACACCAATGCCCGCACCACCTTCCTGTGCTGCCGCGCGGCGATACGCTCGATGCTGGAATCTTCCGTGCCGGGCCGCATCGTCAATGTCACCGCGCGAGCCGGGCTCGATCCGCGGCGCGGCTCCGGCAAGGTGGCCTACGCCGCCGCCAAGGCGGCAGTCGCCGCGATGACCGTGGCGATAGCCGAAGAGCTGAAGGGCAACGGCATCCTGGTCAACGCCGTGGCGCCCTCGACGCTCGACACGCCGGCCAACCGGGCTGACATGCCGAACGCAGATTTCAGCAGATGGGTCAGCCTTGAAGCGGCCGCCGAGGCCATTGCCTATCTCGCCTCGCCGGCCAACATGGCGATCAGCGGCACGCTGGTGCCACTCTACGGCCGGGCCTGAGCCTGCGGTCCGTCGCAAGCAAAAGGTCACAAGCAAAAGCCCCGCCGGATCGTTCCGGCGGGGCTTTTGTTTCGTTTATAACCCGCGCGAGGCGCGGTGTTGGCTTAGCTGCCCTGCTTCTTCAGCGCGGCACCCAAAATATCGCCCAGCGAAGCGCCGGAGTCGGTCGAACCGTATTGGGCGACCGCTTCCTTCTCTTCGGCGATTTCCAGGGCCTTGATCGAGACCTGCAGCTTGCGGGTCTTCTTGTCGAAGGCGATGACGCGGGCGTCGACTTTCTGGCCGACGGTGAAGCGCTCGGGGCGCTGCTCGTCGCGGTCACGGCTGAGATCGGAGCGCTTGATGAAGGTCTCGATGCCGCTGTCGACCAGCCGCACTTCCAGACCGCCATCCTTCACGCCGATAACCTCGCAGGTGACGACTGCGTTCTTGCGCAGTTCGCCTGACGTCGCTGCTTCGCCGACCGTGTCCTTGGCCAGCTGCTTGATGCCGAGCGAGATGCGCTCCTTGTCTATGTCGACGTCGAGCACCTGCGCCTTGACCATGTCGCCGCGATTGTACTCTTCGATCACCTGCTCGCCCGGACGGGTCCAGTCGAGGTCGGAAAGGTGGACCATGCCGTCGACGTCGCCTTCGAGGCCGATGAACAGGCCGAACTCGGTCTTGTTCTTGACCTCGCCCTCAACCTGGCTGCCGACCGGGTGGCTGCGCGCGAAGGCCTCCCACGGGTTCTCCAGCGTCTGCTTGAGGCCGAGCGAGATGCGGCGCTTGGCCGGATCGACTTCGAGCACCACCACGTCGACTTCCTGCGTCGTCGACAGGATCTTGCCGGGATGCACGTTCTTCTTGGTCCACGACATTTCCGAAACGTGGATGAGGCCTTCGATGCCCGGCTCCAGCTCGACGAACGCGCCGTAGTCGGTGATGTTGGTGACGGTACCCTTGATCTTCTTGCCGATCGGGAACTTGGTGCCGATCTCGGACCACGGATCGCTCTCGAGCTGCTTCATGCCGAGCGAGATGCGGTGGGTTTCCTGGTTGATGCGGATGATCTGCACCTTGACCGTCTGGCCAATATTGAGGATTTCGGTCGGATGGTTGACGCGGCGCCATGCCATGTCGGTGACGTGCAGAAGGCCGTCGATGCCGCCGAGGTCGACGAACGCACCATAGTCGGTGATGTTCTTGACGACGCCTTCGACCACCTGGCCTTCTTCGAGGTTCTGCACGATTTCCGAACGCTGTTCGGCGCGGCTTTCCTCGAGCACGGTGCGGCGCGACACCACGATGTTGCCGCGGCGGCGATCCATCTTGAGGATCTCGAAGGGCTGCGGGTTGTGCATCAGCGGCGAGACGTCGCGGATCGGGCGGATGTCGACCTGGCTGCGCGGCAGGAAGGCCACGGCACCGTCGAGGTCGACGGTGAAGCCGCCCTTGACCTGGTTGAAGATGACGCCTTCGACGCGTTCGCCCTTGGTGAACTTCTCTTCGAGACGGACCCAGCTCTCTTCGCGGCGGGCCTTTTCGCGCGACAGCATGGCTTCGCCAAGCGCGTTCTCGATACGCTCGACATAGACCTCGACCGTGTCGCCGACCTTGAGCGTCGTGTCCTTGCCCTTGACGCCGAATTCCTTCAGCGGCACGCGGCCTTCGACCTTGAGGCCGACGTCGATGATGGCCATGTCCTTCTCAATGGCGGTGATGATGCCCTTGACGACCTGGCCTTCGCCGGAATGGCCGGCGGAAAATGATTCTTCGAGCAGGCTCGCGAAATCATCGCGAGTGGGATTTGCAACTGACATAGTTTCTCCTGGAATGCCCCGCAATCTGTCGCGGGGCGGGCGCCGTGGGTTAGCGTTGCGTTGGCCTGCCAGCGTTCCGGGCAAAAAGCCCTTGGCCGCCCTTGAGCGGCAATTCCGGCGCATGAAGAATGCTGGCAGGCTGGTTCATACCCGATATGGGAAGTCTTTTTGTCGCCGGCAATCGGCGGCGGCAGGAAAACCCGGCTCAGGCTTCGTTTCTCTTGGCCAGGACATCGTCGATGATCGCCTGAGCTGCCAGAAACGCGGCTTCTATAGCCATTTCCGACGTGTCGAGCAAGTGCGCATCGGCGGCCGGCTTCAAGGGCGAGTCCATGCGGCCCATGTCGCGCTCGTCGCGGCGCACGATATCGGCAAGGATTTCATCGAAATTAGCGGTGCCGCCGATGCTCTCGATTTCATCCAGCCGCCGCTTTGCCCGCACTTCGGCACTGGCCGTGACATAGAGCTTCACGTCGGCATTGGGACAGACGACAGTGCCGATGTCGCGGCCGTCGAGCACCGCGCCAGGCGGTGTTCTTGCGAATGCACGCTGCTTGTCGACCAGGATGCGCCGTACCGACGGGATGACAGCCACTTTCGAGGCAGCCTCTCCGACGGCGTGTGCCGCCAGCACCGTCCGGTCGAGCTTTGCCAGATCGACCTGCCGGGCCGCGGTTTCAGCGGCCGAAACATTGTCGAGCGGCAGGCCGAGCCGGAGCAGCGCATGCGCCACCGCGCGATAGGTAAGGCCGGTGTCGAGCAGGTTCAGCCGGTAGTGATCGGCGAGTCGCCGAGCGAGGGTGCCTTTGCCGGCGCCGGCAGGTCCGTCGATGGCGATGGTGAAAGTTGAGGTCATTGGCCGCCCACCGGAATCGAAAAGCGCAATGATCCAGATAGGCGTGGCGATCCTTCGCGCCCCCCTCTGTCCTGCCGGACATCTCCCCCACTTGGGGGGAGATCGGCGGCCATCGCGGCTTTCGCCAATTGTCTACGTCGCAGGATTAAGCGGAGCGCCGAAGCTGCCAATCTCTCTCCTTGTGGGGGAGATGTCCGGCAGGACAGAGGGGGGCGCTGTCCCGCCGACGTTCCAGTTTGGCCCCAACCCCCAAGGCTATTGATTGCCATCAAGCTACTCGATCTTCGCGCCGAGCCCCTTCATCAGGCCCATGAACTCCGGAAAACTCGTCGCGATCATCGCCTGGTCGTCGATGGTCACCGGCTTTTCCGTTGCCAGCCCCATAACCAGAAAACTCATGGCGATGCGGTGGTCGAGATGGGTCTGGACGATGGTGCCCTGTCCGTTGGGGTGTTGGCCGAGGCCCTTGCCGCCGGGTTTTCCGCGCACGACAAGCGAGGCCCCGCCTTCGCTGCAATCGACGCCGTTGAGCTTCAGCCCTTCGGCCACTGCCGACAGCCGGTCGGATTCCTTCACGCGCAGCTCTTCCAGGCCAAGCATCAGCGTTTCGCCCTCGGCAAAGCTGGCCGCCACGGCAAGCACCGGATACTCGTCGATCATCGTCGGCGCCCGTTCCGGCGGTACGGTGACGCCTTTCAGCTCGGAATAGCGTACGCGCAGGTCGGCGACGTCCTCGCCACCTTCGTTGCGCGGATCGATTATGTCGATCCAGGCGCCCATTTCCTGCAGCGTCAACAGAAGTCCAATGCGGGTCGGGTTCATCAGCACGTTTTCGATGGTAATGTCCGAACCCGGCACGATCAGCGCCGCCACCAGCGGAAAGCCGGCCGAGGAGGGGTCGCCAGGCACCGCGATCGTCTGCCCCATGAGCTTGCCCTGGCCTTCGATGAAAATGTGGCGCACGCCGCGCTCGTCGGTCTCGACCGACAAATTGGCGCCGAACCCCTTGAGCATTTTTTCGGTATGGTCGCGCGTCATAACCGGCTCGATTACGGTGGTGATGCCCGGCGTGTTCAGCCCGGCCAGCAGCACCGCCGACTTGACCTGCGCCGATGCCATCGGCACGCGGTAGGTGATCGGCGCGGCGTGCTTGGGCCCGTGCAGCGTGATCGGCATGCGGTCGCCGGGCGTCGCCTTCAGCACCTGCACGCCCATCTGGCGGAGCGGTTCGAGCACCCGGCCCATCGGCCGGCCCGACAGCGAGGCGTCGCCGATGAAGGTGGTTTCCATGTCATAGGTGCCGACCAGGCCCATGGTGAGGCGTGAGCCCGTGCCGGCATTGCCGAAATCGAGCGGGCCTTCCGGCTGCAGCAGCGCGCCGTTGCCGGTACCGCGGATCACCCACTCAGCGCCATGCTTCTCGATATGGGCGCCCATGGCCTTCATGGCAGCGCCCGTACGCATCACGTCCTCGCCTTCCAGCAGCCCGGTGATACGGGTTTCGCCGGAGGCCAGGCCACCGAACATGAACGAGCGGTGCGAGATCGACTTGTCGCCCGGCACCCGTGCCGCGCCTGAAAGGCCAGATGATTTGCGGGCGGTGGCCTGCTTCGGGGCGGCAGTGTGCGACATGGTTCTTTCCTGGAAACGCCGGCGGCCGGCCATTTTCTGCTGGTTTGCGGGGTCTCCTATCATGGCGTACCGAAATGGTCATCCCCTTGGTATGAAGGCCTTCGAATTCAAGCTTTTTGGGACGCCGGCTTTTCGCTTTGACAGCGCCGTAAACTCTGGTTAAGGGGACCAAACTTTCATCGACGAGGCTTGCTGTGGCAAAACCCGAACTTGGCACCAAACGCATCGACCCGGAGACGGGTCGAAAATTCTATGACTTGAACAAGGACCCGATCGTCTCGCCTTACACGGGCAAGAGCTATCCGCGCTCCTATTTCGAGGAAGGCAAGATCGCCGCCCTCGAGGAGGAAGAGGAAGTTGCCGAGAAGGAAGTGGACGCCGAGGAGGAAGAGGGCGTCGAGGTCGTCTCGCTCGAAGAGGCGGACGAGGACGCGAAGGCCGACGAGCTTCCCGATCTCGGCGATGACGAAGACGACGTTGACCTTGGCGATGACGAGGATGACACGTTCCTCGCCGACGAGGAGGAAGAAGACGACGACGTTGCCGACATGATCGGCGTCGGCGAAGACGACGACGAAGTCTGAGCGAACCGCATTCGCCGGCTTTCGCGGCGCTGCCTAGAAAAAGCGGTTCTTGAAGGCTTGATATTGACTGAAGGCGGGGTTAGAAGCCGCCTTCACTAACGGCGCGGTCTAGAACCCGCGCCGGATCTCTTCGCCGGAAACGGCGCCGGTGAACTGCCGGAGTGGGGCCATAGCTCAGTTGGGAGAGCGCTTGAATGGCATTCAAGAGGTCGTCGGTTCGATTCCGATTGGCTCCACCAGTTCTCTCCGCGAAAATCAGCAGAACGCCCGCCCGTCCGGGCTGGCCGCCGCCTATCGCAGAACCCAGCTGAGACTAGTGTAATCGGCCGCTCTACTAGGGCTCGCCGATCCATTCAGAAGTAATGAGCCCGTGCCCGGTCTGTGCATGTTTCTGGCTGTGGTTTGAACCGCGAGCACCGGTCTGGACCAGGCAGCGGGCTGAAATGACGGCTGAGCAAAACGCCGTTACTTGTTGCAGTTCTGCATATCCGACGTCATGGCGCCGCTGGGGGTATTGTTGTCGGTATCGCTGCTCGCCGTATCCTTACAGCGGTCCTCCATACCGTTTGTCTGCGGCGTGGTGGCGCTCGTTGCGTTCGGATCGATCGTGTTCGGGGTAGTTGCGCTGCCAGTCCCGGTGTTGCCGCCGGAAGTGCCTGTGTTGACGCCGGTATTGGGGTCGTTACCGGTCCCGGAGCCCATGGATTGTGCCATGGCAGATGTGGCCAGGCCGATAGCAAGTAGGGATGCAGAGAGAATTTTCATCATCTTAGTGTCTCCATCGAGTTGCATCGCTCTATCGCGATCTATACCAACGAGAGTTTTTTCGAGATGTTCCGTTGGGCAGAAATATTGATCGATACAATCATTATGGATCTTTGTTGCTCGTCGTTTCGTGAATGCGGCTGCGAAATTCCTGCCGCATAGCGGCAATTTCGTCTGGAACCAAATCGAGCATGCCGCGTTCTTGCGCTTGCGGGGAGTTGTGTCGGCCGCAGGGGACAGTTTCACCAGGACATTCAAGAAATCCGTGAGCTGGGAGGGGCGCTGTGAGCGTGCTTGCATCCACAAGGCAATTGGACCACCGTCAAATACTGAACGCGCTGAAGGCTTTTCGGAGCGGTGACTTCTCCGTTCGCATCGACAATATCTATTCTGGCCTCGATTCGGAGATCGCCGACACCTTCAACGAAATCGTCGAGCTCAACGATCAGGTCACGCGCGAGTTTGAGCGCCTCAGCAAGGTCGTCGGCAAGGATGGCCGGATCGGCGAACGCGGCCGTGTCCGCAACGCCACCGGCAGTTGGGAATCGAGCGTCCGTTCCGTCAACGATCTGATCGAGGACATGGTTCAGCCGACGGCCGAAGTGGCGCGCGTCATCGGCGCGGTGGCCAAGGGTGACCTGTCGCAGACGATGATGGTCGAAATCGACGGCCGGCAGCTGCGCGGCGAGTTTCTGCGGATCGGCAAGATCGTCAACACCATGGTCGGGCAACTGGCCTCCTTCGCCTCGGAAGTGACGCGCGTGGCGCGCGAGGTCGGCACCGAAGGCAAGCTCGGCGGCCAGGCCCGCGTGAAAGGTGTGGCCGGGACCTGGAAGGACCTGACCGACAACGTCAACGCGATGGCGACGAACCTGACCGGGCAGGTGCGCAACATCGCCGAGGTGACGACCGCCGTCGCTTCCGGCGACCTGTCGAAGAAGATTACCGTCGACGTGAAAGGCGAAATCCTCGAACTCAAGAACACCATCAACACGATGGTCGACCAGCTCAATTCCTTCGCCTCGGAAGTGACGCGCGTCGCGCGCGAAGTCGGTACAGAAGGCAAGCTCGGCGGCCAGGCGCGCGTCGAAGGTGTCGGCGGCACCTGGAAGGACCTGACCGACAACGTCAACCTGATGGCCGAGAACCTGACCGGCCAGGTGCGCAATATAGCCGAGGTGACGACGGCTGTGGCGCTTGGCGACCTGTCGAAGAAAATCACGGTCGACGTCAAGGGCGAGATCCTCGAACTGAAATCGACCATCAACACCATGGTCGACCAGCTGAACTCATTTGCCGGCGAGGTGACGCGTGTCGCCCGCGAAGTCGGCACCGAGGGCAAGCTCGGCGGCCAGGCTCAGGTGCGCGGCGTCGCCGGCACCTGGAAGGACCTGACCGACAACGTCAATTCGATGGCCGAGAACCTGACCGGCCAGGTCCGCAACATCGCCGAGGTGACGACCGCCGTCGCTTCGGGCGACTTGTCGAAGAAGATCACTGTCGCCGTGCAGGGCGAAATCCTCGAGCTCAAGGACACCATCAACACGATGGTCGACCAGCTCAATTCCTTCGCTTCGGAAGTGACGCGTGTGGCGCGCGAGGTCGGAACCGAAGGCAAGCTCGGCGGCCAGGCCGAGGTGAAAGGGGTCGGCGGCACCTGGAAAGACCTGACCGATAACGTCAACCTGATGGCCGCCAACCTGACCGGCCAGGTCCGCAACATCGCCGAGGTGACGACCGCCGTTGCCCGCGGCGACCTGTCGAAGAAGATCACCGTCGACGTCAAGGGCGAAATCCTGGAGCTCAAGGACACCGTCAACACGATGGTCGATCAGCTCAATTCCTTCGCCTCGGAAGTGACGCGTGTGGCGCGCGAAGTGGGGTCGGAAGGCAAGCTCGGCGGCCAGGCGCATGTCGAGGGCGTCGGCGGCACCTGGAAGGACCTGACCGACAACGTCAATGCCATGGCCGGCAATCTGACAGTGCAGTTGCGCGACGTCTCCAAGGTGGCGACGGCAATTGCGACCGGCGATTTGACCCAGAAGATCACCGTCGATGCATTGGGCGAGATCCTGCAGATCAAGGACGTCATCAATACGATGGTCGACCAACTGAATTCCTTCGCTTCCGAGGTGACGCGCGTGGCGCGTGAGGTCGGTTCGGACGGCAAGCTCGGCGGCCAGGCGCAGGTGCGCGGCGTTGCCGGCACCTGGAAAGACTTGACCGACAATGTCAATGCGATGGCTGCCAACCTGACCGGCCAGGTGCGCAACATCGCCGAGGTGACGACTGCGGTGGCGCTGGGCGACCTGTCGAAGAAGATCACGGTCGATGTGCGCGGCGAGATCCTCGAGCTCAAGGACACCATCAATACGATGGTCGACCAGCTGAATTCCTTTGCCTCGGAGGTGACGCGCGTTGCGCGCGAGGTCGGCACCGAAGGCAAGCTCGGCGGACAGGCGCAGGTGCGCGGCGTTGCCGGCACCTGGAAGGATCTGACCGACAATGTGAATTCGATGGCCGAGAACCTGACCGGCCAGGTCCGTAACATCGCCGAGGTGACCACCGCTGTGGCGCGCGGCGACCTGTCGAAGAAGATCACCGTCGACGTCAAGGGCGAGATCCTGGAGCTGAAATCGACGATCAACACCATGGTCGACCAGCTGAACTCCTTTGCCGGCGAAGTGACGCGTGTCGCCCGCGAGGTCGGCACCGAGGGCAAGCTCGGCGGCCAGGCGCGGGTCGAGGGCGTTGCCGGCACCTGGAAGGACCTGACCGACAACGTCAACCTGATGGCTACGAACCTGACCAACCAGGTGCGCGGCATCGCCGATGTCGTGACCGCGGTCGCGCAAGGCAATCTCAAGCGCAAGCTGACGGTCGATGCCAAGGGCGAGATCGCCTCGCTCGCCGACACCATCAACGGCATGATCGAGACGCTGGCGACCTTCGCCGACCAGGTGACCAACGTCGCCCGCGAAGTGGGCATCGAAGGCAAGCTCGGCGGCCAGGCCCGGGTGCCCGGCGCTGCCGGCCTTTGGCGCGACCTGACCGACAACGTCAATCAGCTCGCGGCCAACCTGACCACCCAGGTGCGCGCCATCGCCGAGGTGTCGACGGCGGTGACCAAGGGCGATCTGACCCGCTCGATCAGCGTCCAGGCCTCCGGCGAGGTGGCGGCGCTGAAAGACAACATCAACGAGATGATCCGCAATTTGAAGGACCAGACGCTGAAGAATGCCGAGCAGGACTGGCTGAAGACCAATCTCGCCCGCTTCTCGCGCATGCTGCAGGGCGAGCGCGACCTGGCCACGATCTCGCGCCTCATCATGTCCGAACTCGCCCCGCTGGTGAATGCGCAATATGGCGTGTTCTATGTGACCAACCGCGACGAGGATGAATTCTATCTGGAGCTCGCCGCCTCCTATGGCGCCGAAAGCAAGGCGGAAATCAAGCAACGCCTCGATCTGCGTGAAGGGCTTGTCGGGCAGAGTGCCGCCGACAAGCGCGCCATCATGCTGGACAATGTGCCGCCGAATTTCCTGCGCGTTACCTCCGGCCTTGGCAATGCCGCGCCGGCGAACGTGATCATTCTTCCGGCTCTGTTCGAGGACGAGGTGAAGGCCGTCATCGAACTCGCCTCGTTCAGCGAATTCCGCGACACGCACCAGTCGTTCCTCAACCAGCTGATGGAATCCGTCGGCATCGTTCTCAACACCATCGCCGCCACCATGCGCACCGAAGGCCTGCTCAAGCAGTCGCAGCTGCTGACCTCGGAATTGCAGGCGCGTCAGACCGAACTGACCAAGAAGCAGGAGGAGCTGCACGCCACCAATGAGGAGCTGCAGGAAAAGGCGCAGCTGCTCGAGAACGAAAAGAAGCAGGTGGAGAACAAGAACCTGGAAATCGAGATGGCGCGGCGGGCGCTGGAGGAGAAAGCCGAGCAGCTGGCGCTTACCTCGAAATACAAGTCGGAATTCCTCGCCAATATGAGCCACGAACTGCGCACGCCGCTGAACTCGCTGCTCATCCTTTCAAACCTGCTCGCAACCAACCAGCAGGGCAATCTCAACGACAAGCAGGTCGAGTTCGCGCGCACCATCAATTCGGCCGGCACCGACCTTTTGAGCCTCATCAACGACATCCTCGACCTGTCGAAGATCGAATCGGGCACCGTCTCGATCGATATCAATGATATGCCCGTGGTGCATCTTCGCCAGCATATGGAGCGAACCTTCCGGCAGCTGGCGACCGACAAGGGACTTGGCTTCACCATCAATGTCGACCCCGAGCTTCCGGAGACCGTCCGCACCGACGAGAAGCGCTTGCAGCAGATCGTGCTCAATCTTTTGTCGAACGCCTTCAAGTTCACCTCGCAAGGCGAGGTCCGCTTGAATTTCCGGGCCGAAAAGACGGGCCGTCACAACGGCTCGGCGCAACCGATGGAGGCGCTCGCGATCGTGGTCAGCGATACCGGCATCGGTATTCCGCAGGACAAGCAGAAGCTGATTTTCGAAGCCTTCCAGCAGGCCGACGGCACCACCAGCCGCAAATATGGCGGCACCGGGCTTGGGCTCTCGATCAGCCGGGAGATTGCCCGGCTGCTCGGCGGCGAATTGCGGGTCGAGAGCACGCCGGGCAAGGGTTCGACGTTCACTCTGGTCATTCCATTCGACGGACCCCGGATGGCCTTGGCCCCGCAAGCGGCGTTGCTGCCGGCGATGGAGGTGGCCGCGAGGACAGCGCAGCCGAGCCCGCCGTCCTCCGAATTGCTCGATGACCGCGACACGATCTCGTCGGAAGATCGGGTCGTGCTGATCGTCGAGGACGACCCGACCTTCGGCGGTTTGCTGCTCGGCCTTGCACGTTCGGCCGGGCTGAAAGGCGTCCTGTCGACCGCGGGCTCCGGCACGCTGGCTTTGGCACGCAAGCTGGTTCCCGACGCGATTACGCTCGATCTCGGACTATCGGATATCGACGGCTGGGTGTTGTTCGATCTGCTTCGCCATGACCCGAAAACCAAGGACATTCCCGTTCATGTCATCTCGGGCGCCGAAGACATCGAGGTGCTTGCCCGCAAGGGTGCATCCAGCATTTCAACCAAGCCCGTATCGTCGGACGAACTGATGAAGGTCTTCCAGGATATTCATTCCAGAAAGCTCCGCGTCCAGAGCCGCGTCCTGATTGCCGATCCCGATCCCGAGCGCCGCCTTTCGCTGATCGAGGCGATCCGCGACGGCGTCACCTCGGTTACGGCCATCGGCCGCGTCGCGGCGAATGCGGACGAAATCGGCATCGCCAACTATGATGCCGTTGTGCTCGGCTTTGGCCGCTCGGCCAAGGACAACGCCCAGATGCTGGATGAGATTGCCGTCCTGTTCGGGCAGTCGGTGTCGCGACTGCTGTTCTTTGCGCCTCATCCGGAAGCGCTGCAACAGTCGCTCGCCTTGCATCCGGCATTGGCGGATGTTCCGCGGGCGGAGAATTTCGCGCAGCTGGCTCTCCTGATGTCGGCAACACTCCCCGGGCGAGGCCACGAAAACGATGGTGCGGCAGCCGAACAGCCGGACAAATTCGACCTCGCCGACGCAAAGGTCCTCATCGTCGACGACGACATCCGCAACATCTATTCGCTCACCAGCGTTCTCGAGACCTATGACATCCAGGTGCTGCATGCGGAGCGCGGCCGGGAAGGTATCGCGCTTCTGGAGCAGAGCCCCGATATCGATGCGGCACTGATCGATATCATGATGCCGGAAATGGATGGCTACGAGACGATGCGGCAGATCCGCAGCATGCCGGCGATCGCCCATATCCCGTTGATCTCGGTCACAGCCAAGGCAATGAAGGGCGACCGGCAGAAGTGCCTCGACGCCGGCGCCTCCGACTACATCGCCAAGCCTGTCGACCTCGATCTGCTGTTGGCATTGCTGCGTGTCTGGATCGGCCGTTCGCGATCCCGTGTCCATGGTCCGGAAAAGACGCTCATGGCAGTGAACTGACGGCCGCTCGATGCAGAAGCTGTCGAGAAACGGAGCAAGGAAGCTGGAGGTCATGGCGCCGGCAGCGGGGCCGGCAAAGGCGCGCATCCTGGCCGTGGATGACGACGAGCGCAATCTGCTGGCGATCGGCGAGGTTCTGGCCCCTATCGGTGAAGTCGTTTGCGTGCAGTCGGGCGAAGAGGCGTTGCGCGCACTGCTGAAGGACGATTTCGCCGTCATCCTGCTGGATGTGCTGATGCCCCGGCTGGACGGCTACGAGACCGCTGGATTGATCCGCCAGCGCGAGCAATCCAGGCGAACGCCGATAATTTTTCTCACCGCCATCAACAAGGAAGACGCGCACCTGCTGCGCGGCTATGACGCCGGCGCGGTGGATTACGTGTTCAAGCCTTTCGACCCGGCCATGCTGCGTTCCAAGGTCGCCGTGTTCGTCGAACTTCATGAGAAGACGCTCGAAATCCAGCAAAAGGCGGCTGCCGAGCAACGGCTGCTGGCCCAGGCACTGCAGGCGCAGAAGGAAAAGCTCGAGGCCGAGCGGGCGCTGCGCAGCGCACAGGAGCGGCAGCATGCCATTTTGAGCTCTCTTCCGGTCTGCTTCCACGCAAGGGCGGCGGAGCCGCCGTTCGGCGCCAGCTTTGTCACCGAAGGGGTCGAACGCCTGACCGGCTTTCCTGCGGAACGGCTGACCGCCGATCCAGGCTTCGGCCTGAGCCGCGTTCATCCCGACGATCTGCCGAGAGTGAGGGAGGTCCTGCTCGCAGCCAAGGCCACCGGCTCCTACACCTGCGAATTCCGCTGGCAATGCGCCGACGGCAATTACCGGATTTTTCTCGACCAGGGCGTCCTGTCGAATGGCTCCGACGGCCGGAAGCCCGAGATCCTCGGCACATTGCTGGACGTTACCGAGCGGCGCGAGCTTGAGGACCAGCTGCTGCAGTCGCAGCGCCTCGACGCGATCGGCAAGCTTACCGGCGGCCTGGCGCATGATTTCAACAATCTGCTTGCCGCAATTCTCAGCGGATTGGGATTGCTCGAGCGCCATGCCGAGTTCGACGGACAGACCAGGCAGGTTCTGGAACTGACACGCCGGTCGGCAAAACAAGGCGCCGAGCTCGTCAACCGCATGCTTGCCTTCTCGCGCCGCCAGACGCTGAGGCCGCAGGCCGTGCGCCTCGCCGCGCTCGGCGATACAATGAACGGGTTGGTGGCCCCGGTCCTGGGCGGCCTGATCCGTTTCGATTGGCTTGTCGACGACGCTGTGTGGCCGGCGCATGTCGATGCCAGCCAGCTGGAGCTCGCGCTGATGAACCTGGTCTTCAACGCGCGCGATGCCATGCCGTCCGGCGGCACGATAATCGTGGAGGCACAAAATCGAACGCTAGGCCGTGCAGCCGAGGATATTTCGGCGGGCGACTATGTCGTGGTCACGGTCAAGGACACGGGGTCGGGCATACCGGCTGACATTCTCGCCAAGGTCGTCGAACCGTTCTTCACCACAAAACCGGTCGGCAAAGGCACTGGCCTCGGTCTGAGCACGGTGCATGGTTTCGTCAAGCAATCGGGCGGCACGCTTCGCATTGAAAGCACCGTCGGCAGTGGAACATCCGTCCAGCTCTGGCTGCCGCGTTCAATCGAGCGTCCGGTCGAAATCCCCGAGAAATCCGATGCCGACGATACCGTCGTGAATGCCGGCGAGGACTATCCATCGGTCCTGCTGATCGACGACAGCAATGTACTGCGGGAACTGACGGCCCAATCGCTTCGCCAACATGGCTTTGCGGTTACCTGTGCCGGGGGCGGTGCTGAAGCGCTGGCGATGATCGAGCGGGCGCCGTACGATTTCGATGTCATCGTCACCGATTTTGCCATGCCGCTGGTCTCGGGCCTGGAGGTCATTCGGTTCGCCCGCAATCTGCGGTCCGATTGGCCGGCGGTGATGATAACGGGATATGCCGATGCCGACGCGATCGCCGACCGGCCCCCCGACGTGCCGCTGCTCGGCAAACCGCTGCGCGACAAGGATCTGGTGGAGAGCATTCTTGCAGCGGCCGCGCGCGCCGGCTCGCAGAAAGCCAGGCAGGCCCAGCCGGTGAAAGGCGGGTACCGGTTTTCGACCTGAGGAGACAAGCCTCATCGAATCGAAACGGTACGTTCCGTATCCTCGATCGTCCGCGACATCCAGCCTGTGCGCAACACGGAGCGCCGGCCATGCCGCGCTCGACGGGCTGTGATGCGATTGATAAGCCCTCTCCGCAAGGAGAGTCGAGACATGACCGTTGCGATCGAGATGGGCCAGACGAGCGCAGGCGCCCCGGCGGCGCTGGATCTCGAGGAGCTGCTGGCGACCCGCCTTTTGGTGCAGGGCAATTCGGGCTCCGGCAAGTCCCACCTGCTGCGCCGGCTCTTGGAGCAGAGCGCGCCCTGGGTGCAGCAGACCATCATCGACCCCGAAGGCGACTTCGTGACGCTGGGCGACCGTTTCGGCCACCTGGTGATCGACGCCGAGGAGCATACCGAGCGCGGCCTGCAGAGCGCCGGCGAGCGGGCGCGCATCCACCGCGTCTCCACGGTGCTCAATCTCGAGGGGCTCGACGCCGAGAACCAGATGCGGCGCGCCGCCGCCTTTCTCGGCGGGCTTTTCGAGGTCGCCCGCGACCACTGGTACCCGATGCTGGTGGTGGTTGACGAAGCGCAGCTGTTCGCGCCGGCTGTCGCCGGCGAGGTTTCCGACGAGGCGCGCAAGCTCTCGCTCGGCGCCATGACCAATTTGATGTGCCGCGGCCGCAAACGCGGGCTGGCCGGCATCATCGCCACCCAGCGGCTGGCCAAGCTTGCCAAGAACGTCGCCGCCGAGGCTTCCAATTTCCTCATGGGCCGGACCTTTCTCGATATCGACATGGCGCGTGCCGCCGACCTTCTCGGCATGGAGCGCCGCCAGGCCGAGGCTTTTCGCGACCTCGAGCGCGGGCAATTCATGGCGCTCGGCCCGGCGCTGTCGCGCCGTCCGCTCGGCTTGCGCATCGGCCCGACCGATACAAGCCCGCGCAACGCGACCCCGCGCCTGATGCCGCTGCCGGAAGCGGCGTTGGAGGATGCCCGCGCCATCATCCTGGCGGCCCCGTCGCCCGAAACCGTCCGGCCGCAGCGCCGCTCGTCGCCGGACCTGCTCGATCAGCTGATGGCGGCGAAGTCGGCGGCGCTGGAAATCCGCCCCGAACCGGTGGAGCCGCCGATCAGCGCCGAGGATCTGGCGGAGCGGCGCGAGCGCGTCGACCGGGTGCTGCGCGCCGTGCTGGCGCAACCCGATGCCGGCTTCCGGGTCATCGGCGTGCTTCATCAGGAGTTCGTGGTCCGCTGCCGCATCGAGGGCCTCGCCTCGGTCGTGCCGGACCTGCCCGAGTTCCGCCGCATGCTGACGCGCGCCCGTGCCGGCCTCGGCTCCGACATGGCGGGCGACGACGCATGGCAGGACGTCTCGGTGCGCGCCTCGCTACTGCCCGAGGATATGCAAGGCGTGTTTATGATGATCGCTCGCGCCGCCAAGGAGGGCTGGCCCTGCCCGAGCGACGCGGCAATCGCCCGCGCCTACGGCTCGCACTCGCTACGCCGCGCCCGGCGCCTGCTGACCTATATCGAGGAACAAGGCCTGATCGTCTGCCAGCTTGATGGCACTGGAAGGCGGACGGTGACGCTGGTGGAGCTCGCCTGGGCGACGGCGCCGGGCGATCCGAATGCGGCGGAGGCGGAGCAGGGGAGGGTGGCTGTTTGATTGGGGTGGTTTAGGCCAAAACTGACGTTACTCAACATCAGCAAAGCGCCATATCCGGACCTTGCCAGTGATGCCGTGAATGTTAAGTCTCGGCTCCGATGCGGACGTTCCGCCCGAGTTCAAAGACTGACCGCGACCGTTCTGCGGCCTTCGCATCGATAGCGCCAATGAGCGGCGTCCCACATCCACTCCTTGTGTCCATTGGGAGGGGTCGATGTGGACCAAGCCCTACTACCCAGGCTTGTGACGAAGCCGATCCAGCGCGTCTCGAAGTGCATTGGCGGCATCGCCACGCTCGTCAGGGGACATCAGCTCCGGTTCAAGTTCCAACCTGAAGTGCGGCAGCTCGGTTCGAACAGCACGACGAGCGGCCGCCAAATTGGCCTTCAGATCGATGACGCGGTAGGTGGCGACGGGATAGGCGATCCCCTTGACCTGGACTTGCCCCAGTTCCTCACAGTCGATTGCGTCCTTCACTTGCGCAAACGTCTCGTAGGAAATGAGGATGGCCCCCGGCGGCGCCTCCTGCTCCAGGCGCGAGGCGAGATTCACGGCGCCGCCGATTATCGTGTAGTCCATCCGGTCCTCGCTGCCGAAGTTACCGACGGTGCAGTAGTCGGTATGGATGCCGATGCGACAGCGCAGCGGTGTTTCGATCCCCATGTCCCGCCAGACTTCGGCAAGCTCGCTAATCCGCTTTTGCATTGCAAGTGCCATCTGCGCGCAAGCCAGCGCGTCCTCCTTGACGCCGCGAGTCTCGGGATCGCCGAAAAACATCAGGATCGCGTCGCCGACATATTTGTCGATCGTCGCGCCGTGATCCGAAGCAATTTTCGACATTTCTGTCAGATAGTGATTGAGTAGTTGGGTGAGATCCTCGGATTCCATTTTGTCAGTGGTCTCGGTAAAGCCGGCGATATCGGAGAAGCATATTGTCAGTTTCTTCCGCTGGCTGGCGATCCTGACCTCCTGGCGGCCGGTGAATATCGAGCGATACACCTGGGGCGCCAGATACTTCGCCAGCTTGCTGGAAAGCGCCTCCAGAACCACGGATTTCTCGGCGAGGTTCTCCTCCCTTTGCTTCAGCTCAGTGATGTCCGAATAGACGGCGACCGTGCCGCCGGCGCTGATCCGCCGCTCGCTGACCATGACCCATCGCCCGTCGCCTCGCCTCTGCACCCAAGGTTCGCCAGGGTTGCGGTGCCGCGAGAGGCGCTCGGCGACCCACTCCTCGACCCGCCCCTCGGCGTCCCTGATGTAGCCGCGCTCAGCGGATCGGCGAATGATTTGCTCGAATGTCGTGCCGGGCGTCAGTTCGGTCTCCAGACCGGTGTAGAGCAATTCGCGGTAGCGGCTGTTGCTGAGGACGAGCCGGTCCTCCCAGTCGTACAGAGCGAATCCTTCGGAGATGCTTTCGATGGCATCGATGAGCCGCTGACGAGCTTCCGCAACGTCGCGCAGGTTCTTTTCCTCGACCTCGACAGCAGTATCCCGGAAGAGTCTCAGCGCTTCGGCCATGCGCCCGATTTCGTCGCTGCCCGCGGCTGGCAGCGGCGCACGAAGATTGCCCCCCGCAATCGCGAGCATGCCTTGGCTCACGGCCCCCAGTCGGGCGAGGAGGCTGCGGTCGACATAGAGCCAGACAACCAGAACCGAACTCAGGAGGCTGAGAAAGGCGGAGCCGAGTACAACCGCGGTGCCGTAGCGCTGGACGAGCGCGGCTTCGCGACCGGACGCAGCGATCTCCTGATCTGCCGTGGCGACCAGGCGATCGACGCCAGCGGTGAGATTGCGCGACAGTCGATTGTTCTCGGCCAGAAGCCTTTCGCCCTGTGCCAGGACAGCAAACTCGTCCTCCCGCACCTTGGGGATGCTGTCCTCGCCGTCGGTCAAACCCCTGAACTCGTCAACACGCTGCCGGAAGCGGGTCCGCAGCTTTTCGTCGATCTCCGTGGAAACCTTTTCAAGAGCAGTGAGCGAACGGCGTAGCGGAAAAAGGATCAACGCCAGGTCGCCCGGCGTCGGCGCGTTCGCGACCTTCACCAGCGCGTCGTTGACCGCCGAGATCTCCAGCTGCGCCTTCTGCTGGGGAATGTAAGCCGCAATCGCCTGGACCAGGTCGGCCATCGCCGCTGCGCGTCGATCGGGCGACAGCGACGTGTCGGCCGCGACCGCCCGCCATTGCGGGAGCCTGGAATCCATTACTAGGATGCCGGTGGCCACAAGGCGCTGGCTTCCGGTCGTCGTCGCGGCGAGGCGGTTCAGGAGCTCCTCCTTGCGGGCGACCACGTCGAGCCGGGCGACAACAAGAGAGTCGAGCTCCTTCAGGTTGCGCCTCAGAACAATCGCGGCTTCCTCGATCTCGGCCAAAGGCACTGTGCCCAACGTGGCATCCCGGAGGTCCGTGCGCAGGGCCTCGAGGCGGGACATCTCGAGCGCGACGGCAGCCGAGACCTCGCTGTGCTGAGCCCTGCTTGTCGCTGCTAGCACCGATGGCGCGGCAGCAGCGACCCGTTCGGCCTGGCGCGACAGCTGGAGGGAGGCGAGCGCCGACGGCACTCGATCCGTGGTAATTCGGTCCACGACGTCGCCAACCTGGAGGAAGGCATAAAGCGCCGCAGCGGTTGCCAGCACCGCAAGGGCGCTGATCCCGAAAAAGGCGAGCAACAGCCGGCCGCGTATGCCGAGGCGTTCAAGCTCGGCGAGTCGGAACAGTCCGGCCACACTGGTCTGCATCAGACTAGACATCTCAGCCGGCACGCCGGCGATCAGCGAACCCTATTCAACCGGCACGTACTCTCCGCCGCGCCAGACGTACCAAACCCAACTCTGCTTCGTGAGGTCGCCCTTGTCGTCGAAATCGACCCGGCCGATGACGGTGTCGAATTCCTGTTCGTGCAGTGCCGCAATGATGGCCTTCTGCTCCAGCGAACCTGCCTTCGAGACTGCCTGGGCCCAAACCTGGACCGCGCAGTAGCTCAACAGCGTGTAGCCCGCGGGTTCGAAATTCTCCGCACGGAACTGCTCAACGACCGCGGCCGCTTCGGGGCTTCGCCTCGGGTCCGCCGGGAACGTGAAGAGGGTCCCCTCCGCCGCGGGGCCGGCGATCAGGGCAAATTCCTCGGTCGCCAAAGCATCTCCGGATATGAGCTGAACCGTGTAGCCACTGTCGTGTGCAGCGCGAGCAATCAGCGCAACCTCGGCATGATACCCACCCACATATAAGGCGGAGACGCCGGCGGTCTGCAACGTAGCGACCTCGGCCGAATAGTCGTCCTTCCCGGGAATGTATGCGTCGTAAACGGCCTCAGTCACGCCCCGCTTGTTCAGCTGCTTCCTGGTCTCGTCGGCGAGACCCTTCCCATAGGTCGAATTGTCGTGGAGGATCGCAATCTTCTTGTTGCCCCAGCGATCGGCAAGGTAGTTGCCGGCGATGAAACCTTGCGCGTCGTCGCGGCCAATAGTGCGAAAGACATTGGCACGGCCCTGTTCGGTCAGCTGCGGATTGGTCGAGCCTGGGGATATCTCAACGACGCCTGCCTCCTCGTACACTTTTGATGCGGGGATCGAGGCCCCGGAGCAATAATGCCCGACGACGAGCACGACCCCGTCAGCCACCAGCTTCTTGGCGGCCGCCACAGCTTGCTCGGGATCGCAGAAGTCATCGACCGAGATGAGCCTCACCTTCTGGCCGAGCACGCCGCCCGCCGTGTTGACGTCGGCCACTGCCATCTCCGCGCCGCGCTGTCCCTGCTCGCCGATCCAGGCGAGCCGTCCCGTCATCGCAGCCGAGACGCCGATCAGCACCTCCGCCCGCGCGGAGCTGAACACGGCCGGGAGAACTAAGATCGCTATGGCGATGATGCGGTGCATGTGTGCACCCCCTTAACTGTAGCTTACGCCAATCCCGTCAAAGCCGACAGCCCCTTCGGCAAGCGCGACTGTCTCGGGCTGCTATTGCAGTGCACACCCAATTTGGCGAAGCAAGCATACACTGGAATGGCGTGTCATAACTTCGTTCGCTGAGGTCGGAATCGCGCGCCAAATCCGGACGTTACCACTGACCGGAGTAAGCGTCGTGATTGGGTCAAAGCAGCCCCCCGCCTCAGCTTCCCCCTATCTCTCCTCCACAATCCGCAAATAGGCCGCCGTCACAAACAGCACGATTAACCCAAACAATATCCACCACGCCCCTTCCGGCATCTGCAAAATCGTCAGCAGCGTCGTCAGCGCGGTGGGGATCAGCGCCGTTGATCGTGCCGGTGCAGCCGCCGCGGCCGCCGAAGATCGAGGTGCCGCCGACGACGGCGGCGGCCACCCAAGGCAGCACCAGCGGGTCGGCGAGCGACGGCCTTGATCAGGCCGATGTAGTGCAGTGCCGACGAGCACGCTCGAGATAACGTAGAGCGCGGTGATCACCTGCCAGCAGCGTACGCCGGACAGGCGCGTTGCCCGTTCGTTGTCGCCGACCGCCGCCCGCGACGCTAGCCGTCGCGTCCAATTCCTCAGGCGGCGCCTGGACGCCGGCTTTGTTTCCGTGAATCTCGCGATGCCGCATTGCACAATCGTCTCGCCTGCGCAAAATGCGGCATGATCCGCAAATCCCTCACTGTCCTGGTGATCGATGAGAACCACATCCGCGCTTCGATAATCGAAGCGGGATTGCGGGAGGCCGGGCATCAGCAGGTCACGGTCATCCATGACGTCGCCGGCATAGCGCGGCGGATCGCCGAGATCGAACCCGACGTGATCGTCATCGATCTCGAAAATCCCAACCGCGACATGCTCGAAAACATGTTCCAGCTTTCGCGCGTGGTGAAGCGGCCGATCGCCATGTTCGTCGACCGCTCCGATCAGGCTTCGATCGAAGCAGCGGTGGAAGCCGGAGTGTCGGCCTATGTCGTCGACGGCCTGCGTCAGGAGCGGGTCAAGCCGATCCTCGACATGGCAATCAGCCGCTTCAATGCGTTTTCGCGCATGGCGCGCGAACTGGAAGAAGCCCGCAGCGAATTGGAAAGCCGCAAGGTGATCGATCGCGCCAAGGGCATCCTGATGAAGTCGCGCGGCCTGTCGGAGGACGCGGCGTATACGCTGCTGCGCAAGACCGCCATGAACCAGAACCGCAAGATCGCCGAGATCGCCCAGAGCCTGGTAACGGCGGCAGGCCTGCTGGATCCCGAGGAGAGTTGAGAATGGCGGCCGAGCACCGGATCAATGCTGGCTTCATGCCGCTCTTCGACAGCGCTGTCCTCGTTGCGGCAAAGGAAATCGGCTTCGCCCTGCGCGAAGGCATCGACCTGACGCTAAACCGGGAAACGTCCTGGGCCAACATCCGCGACCGCATCGCCATCGGCCATTTCGATCTGGCGCATATGCTGGGGCCAATGCCGATCGCCTGCAATCTGGGGCTGACGCCGCTCGCCTCCGATACCGTCGTGCCGTTCTCGCTCGGCCTCGGCGGCAATTGCGTGACGGTTTCGAACGCGGTCTGGGTGGGCATGGCCGCGCACGGCGCCCAACCCGATCTCGATCCGGCGCGGGCCGGCAAGGCGTTGGGAGCGCTGATTCGTGAACGGGCGAATGGCGGCGGCGATCCGCTTCGCTTCGCCGTCGTCCATCCGCACTCCGGTCACAATTACGAATTGCGCTACTGGCTCGCCGCCTGTGGCATCGACCCGTCGCGTGAAATCGAGATCGTCATCGTGCCGCCCCCCTTCATGGCCGACGCACTCGCCGCCGGCAGGATCGACGGCTACTGCGTCGGCGAACCCTGGAACAGCGCCTCGGTCGTCACCGGCACCGGCCATGTCGCCACGGTCAAGGCGGCCATCTGGAAGACCAGCCCCGAGAAAGTCGTCGGCGTGCGCATGGCATGGGCGGAAAGAGAGCCGGACGCGCTTTCAGCCCTGCTGCGTGCGCTTCATCACGCGGCGCGCTGGTGCCAGGATCCGGCAAACCGTGACGAACTCGCGGCCCTGATGGCGCAGCCGGCCTTCCTCGGGCTTGCGCCGGCGCTGCAGATGCCGATCCTTAGCGGGCATCTGGCGCTCGGCGGCGGCGCCGAACTGAGTGTCGGCGACTTCTTTCTGCCCTTCAACAAGGCGGCGAACTTCCCGTGGAAGAGCCATGCGCTGTGGTTCTACACGCAGATGGTGCGCTGGGGGCATGTCGCGCACACGCCGGAAAACCTCGCTATTGCCCGCGACTGCTACCGCCCCGATCTCTACCGCTCGGCGTTGAAGCCGCTTGGCGTGGCGCTTCCCGGTGCCAATGCCAAGGTCGAGGGCGCGCTGAAGTCCGCGACTCCGGTCGGTTCGGCGGGGGCAAGCCTGGTGCTCGGTCCCGATGGTTTCTTCGATGGCCAGATCTTCGATCCCGACGAGATCGACGCCTACATTGCCGGCCAGAAATTGGCGCGCGCCGAAGTCTGATCATTTCGGCGGCATTCTTGTGCGCTGCACAAAAAATGTGCGTGCAACTGCGCTAATGAACAATCCTTGGCTTGCTCGCCCAGCGGGCCGGCGCGCCGACGATTTTGGCATGTCGTTGATCTCGTTGATGTTTGTCGTCCATTTCGAAACTGGCACGGTTCCTGCTTTGTAATAGGCAGACTCTTCTCGGAGTCACGGAATGCGCGTCCAATGGCGGGCGCTACAGGCAAAGCTGCCGCTCAGGTCAACACGCGATCCCGGATGGACGGACGCGCGCGGCCTGGCCGGCGGCTTTTTTGTTTTGGTCGAACACGCAATCGACGGCGCCGATCCCAAGCCGCGCCCAACCGGAGATGACGATGACGAAAAGCACCAATAGCCATTCCGCCCAAACGGCGATCAGCCGCCGCGATTTCCTGAGGATCAGCGCGGCCACCGCGGCAACGCTGGCCGCAGCGCGTGCGCTGCTGCCCTCCGGCGCCTATGCGGCGACCGCCTTACCGGAAGTCACGGGCGCCAAGCTCGGCTTCATCGCATTGACTGATGCAGCACCGTTGATGATCGCCAAGGAGAAAGGCCTGTTCGAGGAATTCGGCATGCCCGATGTCGAGGTGCTCAAGCAGGCCTCCTGGGGGGCGACGCGCGATAATCTGGTGCTCGGCGGCGAAGCCAACGGCATTGACGGCGCCCATATCCTGACGCCGATGCCTTATCTGATGCACACCGGCAAGGTGACGCAAAACAAGCAGCCGCTGCCGATGGCGATCGTGGCCCGCCTCAACTACGACTGCCAGGGCATTTCCGTCGCCCAGGAATATGCCGGCACCGGCGTCGGCCTCGACGCCTCAAAGCTGAAGGACGCCTTCGCGGCCAAGAAGGCCGCAGGCAAGGAGGTGAAGGCCGCCATGACCTTCCCGGGCGGCACGCACGATCTTTGGCTGCGCTACTGGCTGGCCGCCGGCGGCATCGATCCCGACAAGGACGTATCGACCATCGTCGTGCCGCCGCCGCAGATGGTCGCCAACATGAAGGTCGGCAACATGGACGTGTTCTGTGTCGGCGAGCCGTGGAACGAGCAGCTGGTTCACCAGGGCGTCGGCTTCACCGCCGCCACCACCGGCGAACTGTGGAAGGGCCATCCGGAAAAGGCGCTCGGCCTGCGCGCCGCCTTCATCGACAAGTACCCGAACGCCACCAAGGCGATCCTGATGGCCGTCATGGAAGCCCAGCAATGGTGCGAAGCCAAGGAAAACAAGGACGAGATGGCCGCCATCATCGGCAAGCGACAATGGATGAACGTGCCGACCGCCGATATCATCGGGCGCCTCAAGGGCGACGTCAACTACGGCAATGGCCGCGTCGCCAACGGCACCGATCTCTACATGAAGTTCTGGCAGGGCGGCGTGTCCTATCCCTTCAAGAGCCACGACAGCTGGTTCCTCGCCGAAAACATCCGCTGGGGCAAGTTCGCGCCGACCACCGACATCAAGGCGCTGGTCGCCCAGGTCAATCGCGAGGATCTGTGGCGAGAAGCGGCCAAGGATCTTGGTGTCGCCGCGGCCGATATCCCGGCGTCTTCATCGCGCGGCGTCGAGACCTTCTTCGACGGCAAGGTCTTCGATCCGGAGAACCCGTCCGCCTATCTCGACAGCCTGAAGATCAAGGCATCGGCCTGAACGGTGCAAACGGCGCTCGCGCCGTTTGTCGCCACAAGCGCAACGGCGCCGCTTGTCGCCAAATGCCAAAGGAACGTTCGAGAAATGTCTATCCAAGCCATCGAGGACCGCAAGGTGAAGCCGTTCCCCGCGCCTGCCAAGCCCGCCGAAATCATCGCCTTCACCGCCAGGGCGCGGCGCCGCTTCGACCCGGCCGCGATCGCAGGCAAGCTGGCCAGCACGCTGGTGCCGCCGGTCATCGTCATCACCATTATGCTCGTCGTCTGGCAGGTCGCCTGTTCGTCGCCCACAGCCAGCCTGCCACCGCCAAGCCAAGTTTGGAACGAGGCCTATGACCTGATCGCCCATCCGTTCTTCAACAATGGCCCGCAGGACATTGGACTCGCCTGGCGGGTGCTGATCTCGCTGCAGCGCGTCGCCATCGGCTTCGGCCTGGCAGCAATCGTCGGCGTCGCGCTCGGCGCGCTCGTCGGCCAGTCGATCTGGGCGATGCGCGGTCTCGATCCGGTCTTCCAGATCCTGCGCACGGTGCCGCCGCTCGCGTGGCTGCCGCTGTCGCTGGCGGCGTTCCGCGATTCCAGCCCGTCGGCGATCTTCGTCATCTTCATCACCTCGATCTGGCCCATCATCATCAACACCGCGGTCGGTGTCCGCAACATCCCCGAGGACTACCGCAACGTCGCCCGTATCCTCCGGCTCAACCAGTTCGAGTTCTTTGTGAAGATCATGGTGCCGGCGGCCGCGCCCTACATCTTCACCGGCTTGCGGATCGGCATCGGCCTGTCGTGGCTGGCCATCGTCGCCGCCGAAATGCTGACCGGCGGCGTCGGTATCGGCTTCTTCATCTGGGATGCCTGGAATTCGTCGCGGCTGCCCGACATCATCGTCGCACTCGCCTATATCGGCGTCACCGGCTTTTGCCTCGATCGCCTGGTCGCGACGGTCAGCGTCTTCGTCACCCGCGGCACAACGGCAAAGTGAGGAGAGGGACGATGACGGCCTATCTGAAACTCGACCACATCGACAAATCCTTCGCCCGCGGCAGCCAGGTCAGCGACGTGCTGAAGGACATCCGGCTGACCATCGACAAGGGCGAATTCGTCTCGATCATCGGCCATTCCGGCTGCGGCAAGTCGACCTTGCTCAACCTGATCGCCGGCCTGACCAAGGTCTCGGCCGGCGCGGTTCTGCTCGAAGACAAGGAGGTCGATAGTCCCGGCCCGGAACGCGCCGTGGTGTTCCAGAACCACAGCCTGCTGCCATGGCTCACCGTCTACGAAAACATCAATTTGGCAGTCACGAAGGTCTTTGGCCGGAGCAAGAGCCGGGCCGAGCGGCATGAATGGATCATGCGCAATCTCGATCTCGTGCAGATGGCGCATGCCAAGGACAAACGTCCGGCCGAGATTTCGGGCGGCATGAAGCAGCGCGTCGGCATCGCCCGGGCGCTGGCCATGGAGCCGAAGATTCTTTTGCTCGACGAGCCGTTCGGGGCGCTCGACGCGCTGACCCGCGCGCATCTGCAGGACGCGGTGATGGATATCCATTCGAGGCTCGGCTCGACGATGATCATGATCACTCACGATGTCGACGAGGCGGTGCTGTTGTCCGACCGCATCGTGATGATGACCAACGGCCCGGCGGCCACCATCGGCGAGGTTCTTGCCGTGCCGCTGGCCCGGCCGCGCCGGCGCATCGAGCTTTCCTCCGACCGCACCTTCCTGCGCTGCCGCGAGGCGGTGCTGAAATTCCTCTACGAACGCCACCGCTTCGTCGAAGCCGCGGAGTAAGGCCATAACGGGAAAACTCGTCATCATCATTGGCAATCTGCATCGGCAATGGGCAATCTACCGCATTGCACAAATATTATGCTGCTGTGCAAGGCATTTTGACTAATCTTTGATCCGCTGCCGAGCTTGGTCAAAAGTCGCGCGGCTGCGGTTCATATTGATTTCATTCGATAATTAAGAGCGCTGTCGAATTGGCACGCTTCCTGCTTTCCGAAATGCAGGGTCCGCAAGGGCCAAGTGAAACGGCGTCCAATGGCGGGCGCCACAGGCAAAGCTGCCGCTCAGGTCCACACGCGCTCCCGGAACCCGGACGCGAAGACCTGGCCGGCGGCTTTTTTGTTTTAACGCAATCGACGGCGCTGGTTCCAAGCGGCGTCCAACCGGAGACGACGATGACGAAACGGATCGGAACTGCCGCGTCCCTCGCGGACTTCACGCGCCGCGATTTTCTGGCCGTCAGCGCGCTGACGGCGGCGCTGTTCACCGCCGCGCTCCTCCTCTTTCCCGCCGGCGCCAAGACTGACGGCAAGGGTCTCGAAGTGACCGCGCAAAGGTCGGGTTCAACCAGTTCGCCGATGCTGCGCCGCTGACAGTCGCGAACGAACAGACAAGGGCGGTGCCTCCCACGCCGCAAACCGGAGCCAGAAAATGACCGCAAATCTCCCAGCCGCCCCCAGCCAGGACAGCGCTCCCCGGCAGGCGCTTGCCATGTCCACCATCGCCTTCACCGTCTGCTTCGCGGTGTGGACGATCTTTTCAATCATCGGCGTGCGCATAAAGCAGGAGCTGGGGCTGAACGAGACGGAGTTCGGCCTGCTCGTCGGCACGCCGATCCTCACCGGCTCGCTCGTGCGTATGGTGCTCGGTGTCTGGACCGACCGTTTTGGCGGACGGCTGGTATACACCGCGACCATGGTTGCGGCGGCGGTCGCGACCTTTCTGCTCGCTTTTGCGCACACCTACGGGCAGATGCTGGTCGCCGCACTAGGCGTTGGGCTCGCCGGCGGTTCCTTCGCCGTCGGTGTCGCCTATGTCTCGCGCTTCTTCCCGGCCGGCAAGCAGGGTACGGCGCTTGGCATTTTCGGTGTCGGCAATGTCGGCGCCGCGGTCACCAAGTTCCTCGCACCGTTCGTGCTTCTCTCCTGGGGCTGGCAGTCGGTCGCGCTGATCTGGGCGGCAGCACTCGTCGTCATGGCCGCCGTCTTCTGGTTCACGACCGGCGACGATCCGGTCATCCGCGAGCGCCGCGCCGGCAAGGCAGCGCCCGCGAGAAGCTTCTTGCAGGAATTCGCGCCGCTCAAGAACCTGCAGGTCTGGCGCTTCGCCTTCTATTATTTCTTCGCCTTCGGTGCATTCGTGGCGCTCTCGCTGTGGCTGCCCCGCTACCTGATCGGCGTCTACGGCTTCGGGCTTGCGACCGCCGGCATGATCGGGGCGGCCTATTCAATTCCGGCAAGTATTTTCCGCGCCTATGGCGGCGTGCTTTCCGACCGGATCGGCGCCCGCACCGTGCTCTACTGGACCTTCGCTGTCAGTGCCGCCGCGACTCTCGTTCTGTCTCTCCCCTCGGCAGATTACGTCGTGCGCGGTGTCAGCGGGCCGATCGCCTTCCATTTCGAGGTCGGCCCGCTCGCCTTCATAGCCGTTGCCTGTGTGCTCGGCTTCTTCATGAGCCTTGGCAAGGCTGCCGTCTACAAGCACATCCCGGCTTACTATCCGCAGAGTGTCGGCGCGGTCGGCGGCGTTGTCGGCATGATTGGCGGGCTCGGCGGCTTTATCCTGCCAATCGTCTTCGGAGCGCTCAACGACCTCACCGGCGTCTGGTCGAGCTGCTTCATGCTGCTCTTCGTCATCGTCGCCACCTGCTTTGTCTGGATGCATTTTTCCATCCGGCGGATGGAGCGCACGGCGTCTGACGAAGCCTCAGGCCTTTCCTACGCGGCTGAGTGAGACCGGAGTGGATCAGGACATGACCGAGAAGCTCGTTATCATTGGCAACGGCATGGCCCCCGGGCGCATGCTGGAGCACCTCCTGGAAAAGGCGCCTGGGCGCTACCAGGTCACCATCTTCAACGCCGAGCCGCGCGTGAACTACGACCGCATCATGCTCTCGCCGGTTCTGTCGGGCGAAAAGGCCTATGAGGAGATCATCATCCATGGCGACGGCTGGTACATCAAGCACGGCATCACCCTCTACAAGGGCCACAAGATCGTCGCCATCGACCGGCAGGCAAAGACCGTCACCTCCGATCATGGCGTGACCGAGCCCTACGACAAGCTCGTCATCGCCACCGGCTCGGTGCCGTTTATCATTCCGGTGCCAGGCCATGATCTGCCCGGCGTGCTCACGTATCGCGATCTCGACGACGTCCGGGCGATGATGCTTGCCGCCCAGTCGCGGGCCAAGGCGGTGGTCATCGGCGGCGGCCTGCTCGGCCTGGAAGCGGCTGCGGGTCTGAACGCGCAAGGGATGGACGTCACCGTGCTGCACGTCATGCCGACGCTGATGGAGCGTCAGCTCGATCCGGCCGCCGGATATCTCCTGCAGCGCGCCGTCGAGCAGCGCGGCATCAAGGTCATCACCAAGGCCAACACCCAGGCGATCACCGGCAACGGCAAGGTCGAGCGGGTGGAGCTTGCCGACGGCACAGTCATTCCCGCAACGCTCGTCGTCATGGCGGTGGGCATCAGGCCGAATGCGGCGCTGGCGAAGGAAGCCGGCATTGCGGTCAATCGCGGCATCGTCGTCGACGCCGGCATGCGCAGCAACGATCCCGATATCTACGCAATCGGCGAATGCGCCGAGGTCAACGGCCAGGTCTACGGGCTGGTCGCGCCGCTCTACGAGATGGCGCGCGTCGCCGCCAGCCATCTGGCCGGCAATGAGGCGGCGGCTTTCGTCCACATGGACACGCCGACCAAGCTCAAGGTCACCGGCATCGAGCTGTTCTCGCTCGGCGACTTCGCCGAGGGCGATGACCGCCAGGAAATCGTGCTGCGCGATGCCGCGGCCGGCGTCTACAAGCGCCTGGTACTCAAGGACGACCGCATCATCGGCACCGTGCTCTATGGCGAGACGGCGGACGGCGCCTGGTTCAACGACCTCAAGAAGAAGCAGACCGACATATCCGAGATGCGCGATACGCTCATCTTCGGCCAGTCCTACCAGGGAGGCGCCCCCCTGGACCCTATGGCGGCCGTTGCAGCCTTGCCGGATGATGCGGAAATCTGCGGTTGCAACGGCGTATGCAAGGGAAAGATCACCGGCGCGATCACGGCCAGGGGCTTGACCTCGCTCGACGATGTGCGCGCCCACACCAAGGCGTCGGCCTCCTGCGGCTCCTGCACCGGGCTGGTCGAAAAGCTGATGGTGCTGACCATCGGCGACAAATACAACCCCGCGGCGGTCCAGCCGATGTGCAGCTGCACCGCGCTTGGCCACGACGAGGTCCGCCGGCTGATCAAGGCCAAGGGCTTGAAGACCATTCCCGCCGTCATGCAGGAACTGGAGTGGAAGACCTCCTGCGGCTGCGCCAAATGCCGGCCGGCGCTCAACTATTATCTCGTCTGCGACTGGCCCGACGAATACGCCGACGATTACCAGTCGCGCTTCATCAACGAGCGCGTCCACGCCAACATCCAGAAGGACGGCACCTATTCGGTAGTGCCGCGCATGTGGGGCGGCGTCACCAACGCCGCCGAATTGCGCGCCATCGCCGACGTCGTCGACAAGTTCGAGATCCCGATGGTCAAGGTCACCGGCGGCCAGCGCATCGACATGCTCGGCATCCGCAAGGAAGACCTGCCGGCGGTATGGGCCGATCTCGGCCAGGCTGGCTTCGTCTCTGGCCACGCCTATGCCAAAGGACTGCGCACCGTGAAGACCTGTGTCGGCTCGGACTGGTGCCGCTTCGGCACGCAGGATTCGACCGGCTTGGGCATCCGTATCGAAAAATTCATGTGGGGCTCGTGGACCCCGGCCAAGGTCAAGATGGCGGTGTCGGGCTGTCCGCGAAACTGTGCCGAGGCGACCTGCAAGGATGTCGGCGTGATCTGCGTCGATAGCGGCTACGAGATCCATTTCGCCGGCGCCGCCGGTCTCGACATCAAGGGCACCGAAGTGCTCGGCCTGGTCAAGACCGAGGACGAGGCGCTGGAGCATATCGTGGCGTTGACGCAGATGTATCGCGAGCAGGGCCGCTATCTCGAGCGTATCTACAAATGGGCCAAGCGCGTCGGCATAGCTGAGATCAAGCGTCAGATCATGGACGATGGCGAGAAGCGCAAAGCCTATTTCGACCGCTTCGTCTTTTCGCAGAAATTCGCCCAGGTCGACCCATGGTCGGAACGTGCTTCCGGCAAGGACAAGCATGAATTCCGGCCGATGGCTTCGGTCGGCTTTGCCCAGGCGGCGGAGTAGGCGCGTGTTCCCGAAAAGTGGAATGCGGTTTTCGGACAAGAACACGCGCAAAAGAGGAATGGCCACATGAATTGGGTATCGATCGGCACGCTCTCGGACATTCCGCGTCGCGGCGCGCGCTGCGTCGCCACGCCGGAAGGAAAGATCGCCGTCTTTCGCACGGCCGACGATCAGGTCTTTGCCATCGACGACCATTGCCCGCACAAAGGTGGGCCGCTCAGCCAGGGCATCGTCCATGGCACGGCGGTGACCTGTCCCTTGCACAATTGGGTGATCTCGCTGGAGACAGGCAAGGCGCTCGGCGCGGACGAGGGCGCGGTGCGCACCATTGCGGTGCGGATCGACGGCGAGCGGCTGTTCATTGCGCTGGAAGCGCTGGCCAGCCGCGCGGCGTGAACCATGCAGATTGATGAAGCGCGCGAGGTGAGGACCACCTGCCCCTATTGCGGGGTGGGTTGCGGCGTGCTGGCGAAGGTCGCCGCGGACGGTGAAATAACCGTTCGCGGCGACCCGGACCACCCGGCGAATTTCGGCCGGCTCTGCTCCAAAGGCTCGGCGCTAGCTGAGACCATCGACCTCGACGGCAGGTTGCTATACCCGGAGATCCACGGTCGCCGCACCGACTGGGACGAAGCGCTCGACCTTGTCGCTTCGACCTTCTCGCAAACCATTGCCGAACACGGCCCCGGCTCGGTCGCCTTTTATGTTTCCGGCCAGTTGCTGACCGAGGACTATTACGTCGCCAACAAGCTGATGAAAGGCTTTATCGGCTCGGCCAATATCGACACCAATTCGCGTCTGTGCATGGCCTCGTCGGTCGCCGGCCACCGCCGCGCCTTTGGCTCGGACACCGTTCCGGGAAATTACGAGGATCTGGAACTTGCCGACCTGATCGTGCTGGTCGGCTCCAATCTCGCCTGGTGCCATCCGGTACTCTACCAGCGCATTGCCGCCGCCCGGGAAAAGCGGCCCGAGATGAAGGTGGTGCTGATCGACCCTCGCCGCACCATGACCTCAGACATCGCCGACATGCATCTGGCGATCGCGCCCGATGGCGACGTCGCTTTGTTCACCGGGCTGCTCGCCTATCTCGGCCAGCACAACGCGCTGGACCGCACCTATATCACGGCGCACACGACCGGCTTCGGGCAAGCGCTTTTCGCCGCCTCGGCGCTCGATCTTGCCGGCATCGCGGCTGCCACGGGTCTCAGTGAGGACGAACTGGCCCGCTTCTACAGCCTGTTTGCCGCGACGGCGAAGACGGTGACCGTCTACAGCCAAGGCGTGAACCAGTCGTCTTCGGGCACCGACAAGGTCAACGCCATCATCAACTGCCATCTAGCCACCGGCCGCATAGGCCAGCCCGGCGCCGGGCCGTTCTCGGTGACCGGCCAGCCCAACGCCATGGGCGGCCGTGAGGTCGGCGGCATGGCCAACATGCTGGCCGCCCACATGGAGATCGAAAACCCCGAGCACCGCGAACGCGTGCAGCGCTTCTGGAATGCCCCAACCGTCGCCGAAAAACCCGGCCTGAAAGCGGTCGAGATGTTCCAAGCGGTGGCCGACGGACGCATCAAGGCGCTGTGGATCATGGCCACCAACCCAGTCGATTCGATGCCGGATGCCGATGCCGTCGAAGCGGCGATCAAGGCCTGCCCGTTTGTTGTGGTCTCGGACGTGCTGGCCAAGACCGACACGGTCCGCCACGCCCATGTCCGGCTGCCGGCCACCGCATGGGGCGAAAAGGATGGCACCGTCACCAATTCGGAGCGCCGCATCTCGCGCCAGCGAGCCTTTTTGGCCACGCCTGGTGAGGCAAGGCCAGATTGGTGGATCATCGCTGAAGTCGCCAAGCGGATGGGCTTCGGCGAGGCTTTTTCGCATGTGTCGCCGGTCGACATCTTCGCCGAGCATGCCGCGTTGTCGACATTCGAGAATGACGGGGCACGCGATTTCGACATCGGCGCCTACGCCGGGATCGATGCAGGGACGTATGAGGAGTTGGCGCCATTCCAATGGCCAGCGCCGAGCCAGGGCACCCCCCTCTGGCCTGGCGGCCATCTCCCTCTCAAGGGGGGAGATTGGATGTCGCCACCGGTTTCGCCAATCGTTGCCATTGCTGAAAAGGCGGTGCGGGCAAAACTGTCAATCTCCCCCCTTGAGGGGGAGGTGGCCGGCAGGCCAGAGGGGCGCGCGCGGCGCCAGCTGGAGGACAAAAGCACCCGCTTCTTCGCCAACGGCAATTTCTACACACCCGACGGCAAGGCACGCTTCATTGCCATCCGCCCAGCCGCACAAACCCGCACCAGCCCGGACTTCCCGCTGGTGCTCAACACCGGGCGCGTGCGCGACCATTGGCACACCATGACGCGGACCGGCAAGAGCCCGCGCTTGTCGCAGCACATGGCCGAACCGTTCGTCGAAATCCACCCGTCGGATGCGCAGCACTTCGGCATCGGCGATGCCGAGATCGTCCGCGTCTCGACTGCCCATGGCGAGGTGCTGGTCCGCGCCCTGGTGACGGTGCGCCAACGCCAAGGCTCTGTATTCGTTCCGATGCACTGGACCGATCAGTTCTCCGGCCGCGCGCGCGTCGATGCACTGGTCGCGCCGACGACCGATGCGATTTCAGGCCAACCGGCCTCGAAGAATGTTGCCGCCCGCATCGAGCGGTTCGCCGCCACAGCCTTCGGCTTCGCCGTGCTTGCCGAACGGCCCACATCGATCGACGCCGATTACTGGAGCCTCGCCCGCGGCCCCGCCGGCTGGCGGCTTGAAATTGCGCTGCAGGACAGCCGCGACTGGACCGGGTTTGCCGCCGCGCTATTAGGCATGGAAGGCGAGACGCTCGCCTATCACGACATCGCCGGCGGGCACCATCGCTTCGCCCGTTTCGCAGGCAATAGGCTGGTCGGCGCGCTCTATCTTGCGCCAACCCCGGTGGCGGTGTCGCGCGGCTGGGCAGTCGAACAACTTGGCGCTGACCATGCCAATCGGCAGGCGCGGCTGGCGATTGTCGCCGGGCGGCCGGGCGGCAACAGCGTCGACCGCGGTGCCATCGTCTGCGCCTGTTTCGGGGTTGGTGCCAACCAGATCGCGGAAGCGGTACGCGGCGGCTGTACCAGCGTCGCGGCAATCGGCGCCGTCCTTCACGCCGGCACCAATTGCGGCTCTTGCCGCGCCGAGATCAAGACCATTATCGACGGGCGGCGTCTGCAAGCTGCGGAGTGAATGCGCCGAGAAACTCTGCCGTGCCGCCGCATGATGCTTACTAGCAATTTACAAACCATGGGCTACCAACGTCCTGACTTCGATTCGCTCGGAACGGGAGCCTCATGAGCAAAGCCCTGACCTCATTCGCGCTTGCCGCCGCGCTGGCGGCCTTGCTGATGGCGCTCTGCCTGATGGTGGCCAGGCATGGCTATCCCTATGGCGCGATCGGCGCCAAGCGCTTGAGCGACATCGCCGATGCGGGGACGTTCATTCCGCTCGCGGCGATGTATTTTTTCAGCGCACTGCTGATGATGGTTCTGCCGATCAGGCTCGCTGGCATCGTCCTGACACATGCCGCCGATGCGATCTTCTGGACGGTCATCTTGTTGTTTGCGGTCATCGTTGGATGTCTCGCCGCGAGATTTGCTTTCGGTCAGCGCGATGTGCTCCCGGCACTGCTGAACTGGCGGTTCCTGTTTGTCGCAGCCGTCGTCGGATGCCATCTCTTCATCAACGAGCTGCGCCGGAACATCCTGTTGCGAAGCCTGTTCTTCGTCGTCTTCGCCGCAGCGACACTGGCCTGCCTGTTTTGGTCCTTCACCATCTGAGCATGTGCGACCCGTCGGGCAGACGGCCTAATTCTTGTCGACCGGCTTCGAACGCATTCGCGAAACGGTCTCACGCTCGGCCCGCTTCGAACGCATCGGCGGCAGGCCGCGGTCGACCAGGTCCATGTCTTCCAGCACCATGTCGCCCATCCGCTTGAAAGCGATGTCGAGCGCACCCGCCCGGTGGGCGGAGCGCAGGAACCCCGGCAATGTGCGGACCGGGTGATCCTGGGCAAGCGGCTCCTCAGGAAAAACATCGCTGGCGGCGACGATATGGCCGCTGCGGACGACGTCAATCAGTGCCGGGAAATCGACCACGCCGGCTCGGCTGAGCAGGATGAAAGCGGCTCCCTTGCGCATCCTGGCAAACGCCTCGGCGCCGAGGAAGCCCTGGTTTTCGCTAGTCACCGAAGCGACGACGAAGACGAAATCGCTGTTCGACAGAACGTCGTCGAGAGAGGCGGGCTCGACGCCGTTTTCGATCAGGATCGACGGCGGCAGCCACGGGTCGAAGACTTTTGTCCGCGTGCGAAAGCCTGACAGCAGCCGGTTGAGCGCACGGCCAAGATCGCCGAAGCCGATAATGCCGACATCCGCGCCGGAAAGAAGCCGCGCCGCCCGGTTGCCGTCGCCGCCCCACAGCTCCTTGCCCTGACGAAAGGCGAGGTCGGCGTCGACGATGCCGCGGGCGAGGTTGAGCGCCATGGCAAGGCCGAGCTCGGCCACCGGTTCGGCAAACACCAGCCCGGTGGTGACGACATGGATGCCGCGCGAAAACAGCGTCTCGTAGGGCATGTTGTTGATGAGGTTGCTCTCGACATTGAAGATGCAGCGCAGCGCCTTCATTCTTTCCAGCGTCTCCGGTGTGATAGGTGGCTGGCCGACGATATAGCGCGCCTCGGCAAGGATATCGGCCGGCAGCGCCGCCACCGCTTCGGGCGATATTTCGACGATGCGGTATTTCGATCGAAATTTCGCCAGCGCAGCCGGCGTGAAGATCAGGTCGAGCGTGCGCGGTTCGGGTGCGCTGATCACCAGCGGCAAGGCGCTGTTGGACATGATGCTTTCCTCCCGTGCGATCCGCGTCGCACCACACTGGAATCGTCTTTCCCGCCCCGACACCTATCACATGCCTGTCGAGGAGGAGAAGTTTGCCTGGCTTCGGCCTTGCGGTGCGGCGGTCGGTGGTCCAGATAGACGGCGATCGAAGGACGACAAGGAAGACAGCGACATGATCCCGTTTCGAAAGAACCTCATCGATGGAGAGTGGGTAGGCGATGCCGGCTCCCGTAACATCAACCCGTCCAATCTCGACGACGTGGTCGGCGAATATGCATCGGGAGGCGCCGAGCACGCCCGGCAGGCCATCGCGGCGGCGAAGGCGGCATTTCCGGCGTGGTCCCGATCGGGCCTGCTGGCCCGCCATGCGGTGCTGAGGAAGGCGTCGGACGAGATCACCGCGCGGAAAGATGAAATCGGCCGGGCGTTGGCGCGCGAGGAAGGCAAGACGCTGGTCGAGGGCATCGGCGAGACTGTCCGCGCCGCCCAGATATTCGACTTCTTCGCCGGCGAGACGCTGCGCCTGTCGGGCGAGCTGGTGCCGAGCGTGCGGCCCGGCGTCGGCGTCGAGATCACCCGTGAAGCGGTCGGCGTCGTCGGCATCATCACGCCGTGGAATTTTCCGATCGCCATTCCGGCTTGGAAAATCGCTCCGGCGCTGGCCTACGGCAACACCATCGTCTTCAAGCCGGCGGAACTCGTTCCGGAGAGCGCCTGGACTATTGTCGACATCCTGCACCGCGCCGGGCTGCCCAAGGGTGTGCTCAACCTGGTGATGGGCAAAGGTTCGGTGGTCGGCCAGGCCATGCTCGACAGTCCTGACCTCAACGCGATCACCTTCACCGGATCGGTCGGCACCGGCAAGCGCGTCGCCGCCGCCAGCGTCGAGCACATGCGCAAGTTTCAGCTCGAAATGGGCGGCAAGAACCCGCTTGTCGTGCTCGACGATGCCGACCTTGCCGTCGCTGTCGACTGCGCCATCAACGGTGCCTACTTCTCGACCGGCCAGCGCTGCACGGCGTCGTCCCGGCTGGTGGTGACGGACGGCATTCACGACCGCTTCGTCGAGGCGCTCAAGGACCGCATGGCCAAGTTGGTCGTCGGCGACGCTCTCGATGCCAAGACCCAGATCGGGCCGGTTGTCGACCAGAGCCAGTTGAAACAGGACGAGGACTATATCGCCATCGGACGTCAGGAAGGTGCCGATCTCGCCTTCGGCGGCGAGCGGCTCGATCGTGAAACCCGCGGCTTCTATTTGCAGCCGGCGCTGTTCACCGAAACCACCAACGCCATGCGCATCTCGCGCGAGGAGATTTTCGGACCGGTCGCCAACGTCATCCGCGTCAAGGATTATGACGAGGCGCTGGCGGTGGCCAACGACACGCCGTTCGGCCTGACCTCAGGCATCTGCACCTCGAGCCTCAAGCATGCCACGCACTTCAAGCGCAATTCGGAAGCCGGCATGGTCATGGTCAATCTGCCGACGGCGGGCGTCGACTTCCACGTGCCTTTCGGCGGGCGCAAGGGATCGAGCTACGGCCCGCGCGAGCAGGGCCGCTATGCCGCAGAGTTCTACACCACGGTGAAGACCGCTTACACGTTTGCCGGCTAAGAAAAGGCGGCAGACCAGTCAGGCAGCGAGCAAGTCGATGGCATCTGAGAATACGGACCTGACCTGGCTCAATCCGCCGCCGCACCACGCCTTCGGCAACAATACGGTGCATGTACGGACCGGCGAGGAGACCGACTTCTGGCGCGAGACGTTCTACGGCTTCTGGCGCGACAATGGCCATTTCCTCTATCGTGAGGTCGAGGGCGATTTCAGCGCCGAAGTCACCGTCAAGGGGCACTATGAGGTGCTTTACGATCAGGCCGGGCTTATGGTCCGCCTGAGCGAGACGCACTGGATCAAGGCCGGCATCGAATACACCGACGGGCTGATGTATTTTTCCGTCGTCGTCACCAACGATGCCTCCGACTGGTCGCTGGCCAGCATTCCGGCCGATCCGGACGGGGTCAGGATCCGCATGACCCGCCATGCCGAGACGATCCGCGTCCAGTATCGCGACCCATCTGACAAGCACTGGAAACCGGTGCGGCTTGCCTATTTCCCCCCGTCGAAAACGGTCGATGTCGGCATGATGTGCTGTTCGCCGCAGCGCGAGGGCTTCGAAGTGACATTCAGCGACTTTTCGATCGGCCCGCCGATCTCGCGGGAGCTTCACGACTGAGGCGCCGCGATCCGGTCGGGCGGTTTGCGTCCGGCCCCGCCTCAGTAGGTCGCCCGGCCGCCGGAGACGTCGAAGACGGCCGCCGTTGTGAACGAGCATTCCTCGGACGCGATCCAGCAGATCAGCGCCGCCACCTCCTCGACCTCGCCGAACCGCGCCATCGGTATTTTGGACAGCATGAAGTCGATGTGTTGCTGGCTCATCTGCTGGAAGATCGCGGTGCGCACGGCCGCCGGCGTGACGCAGTTCACCGTTACTTTGGTCTTGGCCAGTTCCTTGCCGAGCGATTTGGTCATGCCGATCACCGCCGCCTTGGAGGTGCTGTAGGCCGAGGCGTTCGGGTTACCTTCCTTGCCGGCAATCGAGGCGATGTTGATGATCCTGCCGTAATTGCGTTCGAGCATATGCGGGACCAGCGCCTTGTTGCAGAAGAAGACGCCGTTGATGTTGATGTCGGTGACCCGGCGCCAATCCTCCACCGAATACTCCCAGGTCGTCATGTTCGGCCCGGTGATGGCAGCACTGGTGACAAGGACATCGACTGCGCCAAGCGCTTCGATCGTCTCTCCGGCGGCGGCTTCGACCGCTATGGGGTCGGCGACGTCTAAGGTGACGCTGTGCAGGCCTGGAACAATGGCCTTGGCCTGCTCGATCTGGGCGGCATCGCGATCCCAGACCGAAACACGCCCGCCTTCGCCAGTGATCCTTTGCGCGACGGCCAGGCCGATGCCTGAGGCGCCGCCGGTGATAACAGCAGATCGTCCGGCAAATCGTCCCGCGAAACTCATCGGCATGTGGTCTTCCTCCCAATTGGCGGCGAATGTGAAGTCAACGGCGGACAAGTTCAAGCGCGGACTTGCAACCTCAGAACAGCTTATGATGGGCCAGCACCGGTCAATTGTACGGCACTGCCTTCTGGCCAAATCGTCTGGCCCGGTATGGAGAGAACGGCTGGAACGACGCGCCCGGTTGGCATCCGGGTGACAGGCGGCGCCGGATGGGTTATATTGCACTGCACAATGCGAGCGCCTGCAGGCGAGGCTCCCATCGATCCGACGAATCGGCCCACGAGCGGCCCATGAAATCGGCATTGAGCTGCAAGGACGGAAAACCGCTATCGAGATGAAGATTCCAAAATCTCTGTTGATCGATCCGGACAAGAACACGGTCTATGGCAGCTTTGCCGTTGCCGTCTCGATCTGGGCGTTTTCCTACTCGACCATTTTCGGCCAGGCCATGATCCTGGCCTACTATGCAGTCTGGCTACCGCTCATCCTGGTCGACTACCGCAAGATATTAAGGCACGCTTCCAGCGCCTGGCTTCCGCTGGCCTTTGCAACCTATGTCTGCTTCTCGGTGTTCTGGTCGGCGGCTCCCGGCACCACGGCAAGAACGGCCGTCCAATATTGCTCCCATATCGCCTGCGCCTACATTGCCGCGCGCACCGTCAGCGTCCGGACCTTGACCATAGGCGCCCTGATCGGGATTTTCGTCGTCCTGCTCTACTCGCTCAAGGTCGCGAGCTATTCCTACGACGTTCTCGATGGGACGTATAATTTCGTCGGCGCGTTCAGCTCCAAGAACCAGATCGGCTTTGTCGCATCGCTTGGCATCTATTTCTGCGTTGTCTACCTGGCCTTTCTCAGGCGCGGCCGGATAAGCTGTTTGTTGATCGTACCGATTGTCCTTCTATCGGGCTATCTGCTGGTGGTGTCGCATTCCGCCACTTCGATGGCATCTACCCCCGCGGTTCTCGCTCTGGTCGCCCTGCTTTCCATCGGCAAGCTGCTTTCGCTCCGCCATCGCCGGGTGATTTTCATGATCGGTGCGGGCGGGCTGGTCGCCTGCACCGTGATTGCGCTGAATCTCGGGCTGATGGACTTTGTCCTTGGCCTGTTCGGCAAGGATTCGACGCTCACCGGACGAACCTACCTCTGGCAGCAGGGCTGGAATGCCGCGCAGCAATCGCCCATCCTCGGCGTCGGCTACGCGGCTTATTGGGTGCAGGGCTTCTCCGAGGCCGAGCGGCTGTGGAACGAATTCTATATCGCCGCGCGAAGCGGCTTCCACTTCCACAACACCTACATCGAGACCTTGGTGGAACTCGGCTTCGTCGGCGCGACACTGCTTTCGCTGATCATCCTGCGCACGCTCTGGGGTCACGTCTCGGCGCTGATATTCAGGACATGGCAAGCCGAGTCCGTGATTCTTGCCGGCGTCATGGTGCTTCTGTTCATCCGATCCTTCGTCGAGGTCGAGACCCTCAATCCCTACATCATGGGATCGTTCCTGCTGTACTACAGCTACTTCAAGCTGGTGAGGGTGCCGGCCGTCGCTCCTTCCCGGTGGAGCGCCGTGAACCATCTCGAGGAACCGGACGCCGTGCGAGGCTAGAGCGGGCGGATCCAGGCGGTTCGTTGCCCGAAGGCCGCCTTGTTTTCTGACCCATAAGATCCCAAACGCAAAAACCCCGCAGACCGCTGCCTGCGGGGTTGGTGCTTTGCTCCGGTGGAAAGAAGCTACTGGATGGCCAGGGGCGCCGGTTTGACCTTGATCACGTCCCCTGGCAGCACCGGCGTGTCTTCATCGGCGGTGATTTCGCTGGTCTTGCCGTCGACCACCCGCACCAGGGAAAATGACAAGGCCGCTGGTTGGTTGTTGCCGTAGAATTGCGGCATGGGGCTGCCCGACAAGGCTTCGGACATCAAGGCCTTTTCCATATTCAGCTTCAGCGTCGCCTCGTTGAGATCGGCTTCCGTCTGTTGCCGGTCGGTCGCGAGGCTGGAGTTCTGGGTGTTCTCGAGATCGATGGCGTCCTGGGTGGCCTTGCTGATCGACTGCTTGGCCGTGAGAATCGCCGTTTCGTAATCCAGGATCTGGCCCTCGAGGTCGGCGATGGTTTGCTGCGAGTTCAAAACCCGCGTGTTGACGACCAGGCCCTTTTGCGCCAGCGAGCCGATGCCGTTGAGCTGCTCCTTCGCCAGATCAACCTGCTTCTGCTGGTTGACGATCTTTTTCTGCAGCGAATCGATCTCGCTCTGCAGCAGCGCCTTCAAATCGTCGAGCGCCTGCAAGCGCAGCTTGAGTTTCTTCTGGTCGGCCGCCAGGATCGCCGTCTCATCGGCAACGATGCTGGGCAGCTTCGGATCGTCGGCCACCTCTTTCGGCACCGCGAATGTCGGCTTGTCCGCCAGTTCCGCTTCGATGCGGGCGCGCTTGACGGTCAGCCTGACCAATTGGTCTTGTAGTACGTCGAAATTGCCCTTGGCATTGATCAGGTCGCGGTCGTAGCGCTGTCCGCTCTCCGGGTTCCGCCGGGCTCCGCCGGCAATGCTCATCGCTTTCAGCACGGACAACCCAGGCACACAAGGATACTGGCCGGGCGATTGCACCTCGCCAGAGATGTAGAATGGCCGGTACTGCGCCATTTCGACGGAAGCCTCCGGCTTGTCGGCCAGAGCGAGCTTGCGCTGCAGCGCCTCGCCGAGCGATGCCGCGATCTCCGAAGTCGTCTTGCCGGATGCGGGCATCTCGCCGACGAAGGGAACCGACAAGGTTCCAGCGGGGCCGACCGTGTATTCTCCATTGATGGCCGACCAGTCACGAAACGTGCCTTCGACGGTCTGCCATTCCGCCACGCGGATGGTCAGCTTGTCCTGTGCTCCAAGCCGATAGTCGTCGGCGAAGGCAAACTGTGGCAAGGCTAGCGACAGGGTCAGGCCGGTCGCCATTGTAAGGCAAGTCGTCAAAAGCCGTACTCGCCGCATGCGTCTGGAGAGAATGCCGGTGCAAAAGATATCGATTATATCTGCTTTCAACTGAGCGTTTCCGATCTGGTTTGCCCCGCCCGATGAGCTGCCGATGCCTGAGTTAGGGGCCTGAGTTCCGGGCCCGAATTCTGGACAGCCGCTCCTCGATGCACGGCCAGCAAGCGGCCGTCAGTAGCAGCCTCGCGACATCCAGACCGCAGGTACGGTCTTGATGATGATGCGAATGTCTTCGAACATCGACCAGTTCTCGACATAGTGCCTGTCGAATGCGACGCGGCTGTCATACGAAACATCGTTGCGTCCGCTGACCTGCCAGAGCCCGGTGAGGCCGGGGCGCGATTTCAGGTAATAGACGGCCGAATTGCCATATATCTCCAGCTCATCGCGCACCACGGGACGAGGCCCGACCAGGCTCATATCCCCTTGCAGGATGTTGATGATCTGCGGCAACTCATCGAGGCTGAGCTTCCTCAGCACCGCTCCGACGCGCGTGATCCGCGGGTCGTTCTTCAACTTGCGGGTCGCTATCCATTCGGCGTTGGCCTCCGGATTCGCGGCGAGATAGGCAGCAAGCACCCGCTCGCCGTCTGCAACCATGGTGCGGAACTTGAGGCACGGAAAAATCCGTCCTCCGCGGCCGATTCGGCTGTGACCATAGAAAATCGGCCCGCCATCGGAAAACCTGACAAGCAGCGCTATCATTACGAACAGCGGGCTGAGAGCGACCAGGCCGATCAGCGAACCGACAATATCGAAGCTGCGTTTGAGCAGGCCGCCAATCGGTGGCGGAAAATCGACGCCGGCCTGCGAAAAATCCGCATCGGCCGGCTTGGCTACGTCCCTCATGCGTAAACTCCATACGTTGACCGGATGGTTTACCGCACGATACCAAAAAAATGTTGCAGCGCAACACACAATTTCTCAGACGGCTGTAATAGTCGCGTCATGAACTGACTAAATAATAAACTCGTCCTGCACAAAATTTCCCATTTATGTCGCAAAAGAGACAGATTATGGGCAATTTTGGAAAAGCTAGTCCAATTTTTGGGCTGATTTTAGGCGAATCGCTCTTTATACCCTCCTGTGGAGCTTTGCCGTCATTTAGAATTTCAAGATAATGACTGATGTTATGATAAAATACTATTCAATATTATGAATCATACTGGAGCGAGTCGATATCCGGCAATCAGTGGTGATGCCGACGTGTGCGTTGCACCATGGCGGAGTCGATCCCGAGGATTCGTTTAAAATTTATTCCGCAGCTGCCCTTGCCGCCTATTGCGCGGCTCAATAGAGTTGCAAATTGTTTCTGTCGGACTATGGACAGATTGGGCTAGGCCGGAAGCAACCGGCCAGAAGCGGGCAACCTAAATAAGCTCGCAGAGTTTAAGGGAGGTGCTCGGGGTGGGCTTGTCGACATTTTTTCCCGAGCCGGTTGATGGGCTATCGGGTATGTCACTGCCAAAGTTCATTATCGGAATGTGTTTTGCGCTGGCGATCGTGATCGTCTGGTCCTATTTGGGCGGCGCCTCGCTCGGTACGACGCTGTTTCGTGTCATCGGCTGCGCTATAGTCATCCAACTGGGTTATTTTCTGCTGGTCTTTGCCATGGTTGCCAGAAATGCCCCGACCCCGGCCGACAAAATCCGCGACGCTGAACGAAAGCTGAGTTCGAACGAAGCGGCCGAAGGCGAGAAACTCAGCGCCAGGAGAGGCCTTCACTGATTTCGGGCCTGGTCGCGGTCTGCGATGTCCATGTGACCTGTGGTTAAGCTCGCCGGTCCTCTGACGAATTGCTCGCCTCAACGACACCGGCAGTCGGCATTCCTGCTCTTTCAATTCCTTGACACTGCGGGCCTCGACGCGCTCGCTCCGCCCCGCCGCCGTCCGGTCGGCGAGGATCAGCAACTGGTTTCTGCCAGTCGAGCGCTCTGATGGAGCGTGCAGGAACGGCTCTGCCAAGCGGCGCATTTCTGGAGCCATCCCGATTGAGGCTCGCCGCCTGCCCAACCGGGCCATGACACGCAGCAAAATGAAAAACTGGACGGCGCCGATGATTTTGGCGATGCTTGCTTCGCACTTGCAGCATAGGCGTTTGGGCCGATGCATTTCAGAATGGGCGGTGGGGCATTGAGCGGACGGGGCGAGGAAACCCGCAACGACTTCTGCAATCGAGAGGCATGTTCATGACATCATTCCAGGTCTGCGTGATCATCGCCGCCCGCAATGCGGCGCGGACAATCCCGGCTGCCATTGCATCGGCATTACGCGAGCCTGAGGTTGCGGAAGTTGTCGTCGTCGACGACGCGTCTACCGACGATACCGCGAAAGTCGCCCACGCGGCCGGCGACGGCACGGGCCGCCTTTCCGTCATCCGCTTCGACGTCAATCGCGGCCCATCCTTTGCACGCAACGCCGCGATAGCCGGTTCCAGGTCGCCGTTCATCAGCATTCTGGACGCTGATGATTTCTTTTTCGAAGGCAGGTTTCACAGACTGTTCGCCAGCACCGATTGGGATTTCGCCGCAGACAACATCATGCTTGTCAGGGATGACGCGGCAACCGACGTTTCGAAAATCGTTGCTCCACCGTTCTCGCCCGAGCCGGAATTCCTCGATTTCGAGGGTTTCATCGACGCCAACATCTCCAGGCGCCGTGTGCAACGCGGGGAACTGGGCTTCCTCAAGCCGGTGATCAGCCGCGCCTTTCTCGATCGGCATGGGCTGCGCTACGACGAGAAGCTGCGCCTGGGTGAAGACTATGAACTCTATGCGCGCGCGGTTGCCCATGGCGCGCGCTTCAAGGTCATCAAATCCTGTGGCTACGGCGCGATCGTGCGCGCCGATTCGCTGAGCGGACGGCACAAGACCCAGGACCTGAAGCATCTGGCCGATGCCGACCTGGCACTGCTTGCGATCGACAGTTTGCCGGAGGCATCGAAGGCTGCGCTGAGAAGGCACGAGCGGCACATCCGCGACAAATACCGGTTGCGGAAGTTTTTAGACGTGAAGGCTGAGCGCGGGCTGGCGCCGGCCGCGGCCTACGCCTTGGCCGGCTCGTCCAATCTCACAGCCGTCGTCCGCGGCGTCGCCTCCGATAAGCTGGATGCGCTGTTTCGCCGCGCCGGCCTCGCCGCGAAGCGTCAGCATGTGCCGCCGCTGCGCTTCCTCATGGCCGGAACCAGCACGGCCAGCCAAAGCTAGGCCCGTCAACGTGCGACGGCGGTAGCTACTCCCTTACCCTTCGGTCGGCTCGCACCGTTTCAACGAGATTCATGAGTTTACGATCTAGGTGGTTGCCTATCCGCGCAGGGAATGGCAATCTATGTTGCGGTGCAGCAATTTTGGACGGCCAACCGAACTGGCCCGAGACATACCCTGTCGGAGGAGCTGGACGATGCAAGAAATGTCTTTTGAATGTGGACGGGCACTAAGGCCGTTCACCAGCTCGACGATGATGGGGCGCTGACTGCATGGCCTCGATCTTTCGCTTCCGATCGAGAGATCCGGCGCGCGACACGCAGACCGACACCTCGCGCCTCGATCGGTTGGCAAAGCTGCTGGACCAGATCTCGGCCGAAGTCGAGGCGGAGAAGAGCGGCCTTGAGAACCGCTACAGGACGACGGCTACCAATGCCGCCTTTCTGGTCGAGGCGATGGAGAACGGAGCGGTCTCCTCTCGCAGGTCTTCCGAAGTCGGCGAACTGACCAGGTCGATTCTGAATTGCGAGCGGCGCATCGCAGCGCTGTCGCGCCAGGTGCAGATGATGAAGGATCTCCGTCATTCGCTGGATGAAATCTTCGAGGAGAAGCGGCAGACCGGTCCCGACATAAGGACCGATTTTGTGAAGCCCGCCGATTCCGGCACAGGCTGAGCGAACACCCCGGGTCGGCGCAATGGTTTTAGGCACAACACGGAGCTTGGGAGCGACAGAGGTCAAGATCAGGTTGTTTTCGTCACGGTTCGAACGATCGCTTTGGGGGCGCACAGCACAAGGTGAGTTTGATATGAATACAGATCCTAAAAGCACGTCCGCCCCGGCAACCCGCGGCACCCCGTTCACGCGCCCGATCCCAGGCAAGCTGCAGCGGCTCCGTTCAGACGGCGCGTTTCTGCTGGTCGTTCTCGGCAGCATGGTTGCGGGCCTGGTCCCCGTGCGCGCCCAGGATCTCCCAACCGCGCCGTCCTTTGTCGATGATTTCACCAGCCTCAGTCGCGCGCGCTGGTACATTTCCGACGGCTGGACGAACGGCAAGCATCAAAACTGTACCTGGTCCAAAAGCCTGATCGGGCTTTCCAACGGCATGGTGACGCTCGGTTTCGAGAAGCGCAGGCTGAAGGATCGCGAATTCGCCTGCGCCGAGATCCAGACCAAGCAGCGCTTCGGCTACGGCACTTATGAGGCGCGGATGAAGACCGACACGGGCTCCGGCGTCAACGCGGCATTCTTCAGCTTCGTCGGCGACGCCGACAAGCAGCCGCATGATGAAATCGACTTCGAGGTGCTGACCAAGGACACGTCCAAGGTTCAGGTCAACGCCTACATAGCCGGCAAAGGCAAGAACGAGAAACTGGTCGACGTCGCCGGCGGCACCGACAAGGCCTTCAACGACTACGCCTTCGTCTGGGAAAAGGACCGGCTGCGCTGGTACGTCAACGGCAAGCTTGTCCACGAGATCACCGATCCGGCGAAGCTGCCCACCCATTCGCAAAGGATTTATTTCAGCCTGTGGGGCAGCGATACGATGAAGGGCTGGATGGGGCCGTTCTCGGATCCGGGCCGCAAGCTCACCATGCAGGTGGATCGCGTTGCATTCACCGCACTTGGCCAGCCCTGCCAATTCCCCGAATCGCTGGCATGCAACACCAACTAGAAGCGCATCTGAACCGGCCGGGCCGAAGGTGGTCGGAAACCCGAAGCTCGAAAAGGCCCGAAACCTTGAACAGGAATGAAACCGAATGAATTTGACTGTCTTTGGAATCGGCTATGTCGGTCTTGTACAGGCGGCGGTGCTTGCCGAAGTCGGCCATCAGGTGGTCTGTGTCGACATCGATGCAATAAAGGTCGAACGGCTCAACCAGGGTCATGTCCCGATCTTCGAGCCCGGGCTCGAAAATATGGTCAAGGAGAACCATGCCGCCGGCCGCATCAAGTTCACCACCGACGCCGCCGCGGCGATCAAGCATGGCCAGATCCAGATGATCGCCGTCGGCACGCCGCCGGGCGAGGATGGTTCGGCCGACCTCAAATATGTGCTGGCCGTCGCCGAGGCCATCGGTCGTGAGATGGACGAGCCCAAGATCGTCGTCGGCAAGTCGACCGTGCCCGTCGGCACCTGCGAAAGGATAAAGGCCAGGATCGCCGCAACGCTGAAGGCGCGCGGGCGCGAGGATCTGGCTTTCGACGTCGCCTCCAATCCGGAATTCCTCAAGGAAGGGTCCGCTGTGAGCGACTGCATGAAGCCCGACCGGATCATCGTCGGCACCAGCAACGAGGACACCGAGGCGGTGATGCGCGAGCTCTACGCGCCGTTCAACCGCAACCACGAGAAGATGATCGTGATGGATGTGCGCAGTGCCGAATTCACCAAATACGCGGCCAATTGCATGCTGGCGACCAAAATCAGCTTCATGAACGAAATGGCCAATCTGGCCGAGCAGCTGGGCGCCGACATCGAGGAGGTCCGCAAGGGCATCGGCAGCGACCCGCGGATCGGCTACCACTTCATCTATCCGGGCCTCGGCTATGGCGGCTCGTGCTTCCCGAAGGATGTGCGTGCCCTGATCAAGACCGCCGAGGCCGTCAAGTTCGACGCCAAGCTGCTGCGTGCCGTCGAGGAGCGCAACAACCAGCAGAAGTCGGTCCTGTTCGAGAAGGTGGACCGCTATTTCAAGGGCAATCTCAAAGGCAAGACATTTGCGCTGTGGGGCTTGGCCTTCAAACCCAATACCGACGACATGCGCGAGGCCCCGGCCCGCACGCTGATGGAAGCGCTCTGGGCCGCCGGTGCCAATGTGCAGGCCTACGATCCGGAGGCGATGCAGGAATGCCAGGCGATCTACGGGCTGCGCGACGACCTGCAACTGTGCGGCACCAAGGAGGCCGCGCTGCGAGGCGCCGACGCGCTCTTGATCGTGACAGAGTGGAAGAGCTTCAGCGCGCCGTCCTTCGATGCGCTGAAGAACGCGCTGACCACGCCCGTTATCTTCGACGGACGCAATCTCTACGACCCCAAGGTCATCGCCCGCCACGGCATCGAATACCACAGCATCGGTAGAATGGCGGCGTGACGCTAGGGCGGTCCAGCAAGGAGCCAGGTCAATGAAAGTTCTGTTTGCGGGCGGCAACGGCTACACGCCGCAGTTCAGCGGTGGCGTTCAGTCGAGCACGCACCATCTGGTCGAGCAGCTGCGCGAGCACGGTCATGACGCCTCGGTTCTGGCGGCGCTGTTCGGTGACGGCATGTTCGGCTTCAAGGCGCGCGCCAAGATGAAGCTGCTTCGTCAGCGAGCGGTCATCGACAGCTATCCCGGCTATCCGGTCGTGCGGGCATGGTTTCCCTGGGAGGCGGCGCGCTTCGCGGTCGAACGGCTCGATCCCGATGTCGCCGTCGTGCAGTGCCACAAATCGGTGCCGATCGGAAAGGCGCTGCAGGCACTCGGCGTGCCGCTGGTGGTCTATCTGCGGAACGTCGAATTCCACGAACTGGCCGGCGACCTGCGCGAATTGCATTCGGCGCTTTATATCGCCAACTCCGAATTCACTGCGCGCACCTATAAGGAAAGGTTCGGCATCGATTCGACCGTGATCCCGCCGACCATCAATCCCGGGCTCTACAGCACGCCGACCACCGGTGAATTCGTCACGCTGATCAATCCCTACAATGAAAAAGGGTTCGAACTCGCCGTGCGCATCGCCGGCCAATGCCCCGAAATCCCGTTCCTGTTCGTCGAAAGCTGGAAGCTCGACGACGACCATCGGGCGCAGATCGAACAGATCATCGCCCCGCTGCGCAACGTCAGGCTGGAAAGCCGTACTAGCGACATGAAGACCGTCTATGGCCGCACCAAGATTCTGCTGGCGCCCAGCAAATGGGAAGAGGCCTGGGGACGGGTGGCATCCGAGGCCCATTGCAGCGGCATTCCAGTCGTCGGGTCCCGTCGCGGCGGCCTGCCGGAAGCGATTGGCGCCGGCGGCGTGGTGCTCGACTATGACGCACCGCTCGACGACTGGGTCGCCGCGGTCAGGCGACTATGGAGCGACAAGGCCGAGTACGATCGGCTGTCGGCGGCGGCGCAGCTGTTTTCGGAGCGGCCGCAAATGAACCCCGACAGCCAGTTCGCGACCTTCCTCCGCGTTCTCGACAACGCCAGGCAAGGCGCGCTGGAGCGTGCCGCCTGATGCATTTCGTCCAAAACCATGCACGTTGCCCAAAAGCCGGCTCTCGCGCCTGACCGGGGTGGGAGCTGCCTTGGGACAAAGACACGCACAACACCAGACGCTTGAGGCGCCTCGCACGGTGGCGACGGGCGTCATCCCTCATCCGCGCGAGCAGATCGCCGACCGGCCTCGAAAGATCGTCCATTCGATGAAGATTTGCTTCGTAGTTGATAAGTTCCCCTCTTTGTCGGAGACCTTCGTCCTCGACCAGATAGAAGGGTGCCTCGAGCGCGGCATGCAAGTCGGCGTCGTCTGCAACGAGACGTCCTTCGGCAAGGACAGCAACATCGACGATCGCCGCTGGCAGGCTCTCCCTGGCAAGGTCGTCTGCTGGTGGGGCGGGCTGGGGCGCTTTCGCCCGACGCTCAGGAGATGGTCGGGCAGGTTCTGGGATAAGCTCTCGACCGCTGTCGACATCGCTTTTGCGCGCAAATTGCAGAACGCCGATGTGATCGTCGCGCATTTCGGCAATAACGGCATGCGCGTCGCCCGCGCCATGAAACGAGGCCGGATTTCCGCTCCGCTGGTGACCATATTCCACGGCCGCGATGTCGGCGAACCGCTGCATGACAACACGCTCACGCGCTACAAGGTTGTCTTCGACAAGGGCGTTCTCCAGCTCCCGGTGAACGCGTTTTTCCGCGATGCCCTGATCGGCGTCGGAGCACCCCCGGCGCAAGTCATGGTTCACCATATGGGCGTGCGGCCCGGTGAGATCGGCTACCATTGGCGTTCCTGGGACCGGGACACGCTGTCCTTCATCTCGGTCTGCCGGCTGACCGAAAAGAAGGGCATCGAATTCGCCCTTCGCGCGCTCGCCAGCCTGCCGCGGCGCGACTGGGTCTATTCGGTGATTGGCGGCGGCGAATTGCTGGAAGAGTTGAAGAAGCTCGCCGCAAATCTCGGCGTTGCCGACCGGGTGACTTTCCTCGGGCCGCGTCCGCACGCCGAGGTCAAGCAGCGCCTGCGCAATGCCCACGTATTCCTGCTGCCTAGCGTTGCCGCGCGAGACGGCGATCTCGAGGGTATTCCGGTGGCGCTTATGGAGGCTATGGCCGCCGGGCTGATCGTCGTCAGCACCTATCACTCGGGCATTCCCGAACTGATCGAGGATCAGGAGACAGGCTTCCTCGCACCGGAGCGAGACGTTGCGGCGTTGGCCCGCAAGCTTGTCTGGGTGGCCGAGAACCCGGACAAATGCGAGCGCATCGCACGTGCGGCGCGCCGCAAGATCGAGCAGGATTTCAACGCGGACGTACTCAACGAACGTTTTGCGCAGATCGTTGCTCAACTGGCCGAAGCCAGGCAGCCGGCATGAACGCCAACCCGCCCCCCCAGTTCGGTCGCGTCGCCCTGCGCGGCGGCGTGGTGACGATCGGCGCGCAAGGCTTCAAGATGGCGATCCAGTTTCTCTCCGTCATCGTGCTTGCGCGTCTGCTCGTGCCCGAGGATTTCGGCCTGGTGGCTTCCGTCGGGCCGATCGTGGCCTTTGTCGGGCTGCTTCAAAACCTTGGCCTGCAGCAGGCCGTGGTCCAGCGGAAGGACATCAGTACCGAGCAGCTCAACCAGGTATTCTGGATCAGTGCGCTGGTGGGGCTGGGCAGTGCCGTGGTGGTTGCATGCCTGGCGCCCGCCATCGCTGCCTTCTATGGCGATCAACGCATGGTCGGGATCACCATCGGCTCTGCCTTGCCGCTGCTGCTTGGCAGCCTCGCCGCGGTGCCGCTGGCGCTGATGAACCGTCACTTGCGCTTTGGCCAGCTCGCGCTGAACGATGTGATTACCGCCGCTGCCGGACTTGCGACTACCGCAATCGCCGCCTATGGGGGGCTGGGCTACTGGTCGCTGGTCATTGGCCCGGCGGTTTCGGCTGTTGTCGCGCTGGCCGCGGCATGGCAGGTGGCGCGCTGGACGCCGTCGCGGCCGGACCTGAAGGTCGATACCGACATATTGTCTTTCGGCGCCAATCTGACCGGCTTCAATCTGGCCAACTTCTTCTCGCGCAATCTCGACAACATCCTGATCGGAAAATATTCGGGCGCGATCGAGCTCGGCTATTATGACCGCGCCTACAAGCTCCTGCTGTTTCCGCTGCAGAACATCAACCAGCCGCTGACACGCGTGATGGTGCCGCTGCTGAGCCGCATCCATGAGGACAAGGCGCGGTTTCGCGACATCTATGTGCGAACCAATTGGATGCTGGCTGCCATTACTATGCCCGGCATCGCGGCGCTGACGCTGACGTCGGACCAGGTCGTCGGGCTTCTCTTCGGCGAGCGCTGGACAGCGGTGGCGCCGATCTTCGCCTGGCTGGGCATCGCCAGCCTGATCCAGTCCGTCTCGAGCACCACCGGCTGGATCTTCATCTGCCAGGGCAAGACCAAGACCATGTTCCACTGGGGCATCTACTCGTCGCTGACGACGGTCGCCGCCTTCATCATCGGCCTGCACTGGGGCGCCGTCGGTGTCGCGGCGGCCTACGCGATCAGCGGCTATGTGCTGCGCGTCCCGGTGCTTGCCGTTCTTGTCCACCGGGTCGGCCCGGTGACCGCAGCCGACTTCCTGGTCATGCAGGGGCTTTTCATCGCGTCATCGCTGCTTGCCTGGTCCGTGTACCGGGAGTTGCCGGCATCGCTGACCAGCCAGTCAGACCTGCTCGCGGTGGTCCTGGCGGTTGCCCTCAATTATTTGATCGGCCTGGTCCTCATGCTTGCCCTTCGCCAGTCGCGCAGCGCCCTGTTCACCACGCTTTCCAGCGCCATGCGCAACGCCCGCTAGGCCGGCAATCACCGGCCTCAAAAGCTCACCTGCCGACATCGCCGACGCATGCTCCTCAAGCACTGCCTGAAGGCTCGTCCTGCGATAGAGGTCGAGATTGGCGGTAAGTCTGCCGAGCTTCTCGCTCGCTTCCTCGGGCGTCACCGTGTCGATGTCGAGCAGCAGGTCGGCGACGCCGATCCGCTTGGCAAGTTCCTTGGTCTTGAATTCATAGGCGATTGGCAGCACCGGCGTGCCGACGCAGAGCGACATGATCATCATGTGCATGCGCGTTGCGACAACGAAGTCGAAGCCTTTCACCAGTGCCATCAGTTGCTCCGGCGTGTGGAACGAAGCGTCCACGCTGACATGCTTGGCGATCTCCGAATCGAGTTCGGCAACGATAGCCCGCGCCGTCTTGGAATCATCATGGGCGTATTCCGGCACGCCCTGGCAGGTGGAGACGAAGGTGACCTCCTTGGCGTGGTCCCTGACCAGGATGGTCGCGATCGCGCGGATCGAGTCGATGTAGCGGCGCATGCCGCCCTCGCCGTCGCTGACATAGTTCCAGTGACGGACGGAAATGGCGACGCGGCCGGTGACGGTCGCCGACTGGCCGGAGGCCAGAATTTTTCCGATCCTGTCGGTGTCGGCCAGGGCAAAGACGGCGTCGGCCACGACGTGGCATTTGCCGGGGTCTTTCACCATGTCCACAATGTGGCCTCGCGAACGTTCGTCGCGCAGCAGGATGAGCGGGCTCCGATCGAAGATTGGGCTCAACTCCTGGCGATTGTAACTTTTGTTGAACGGGCCGAGCGATTGCGTGAAGAAGACGGGGTCCTTGCCCAGAATCGCGTCGATCCGGAATTGATTGAGTCGCCGTTCCAGATTGTAAGTCTCGACAAGATAGGTTCCGCCTGTCGTGACCACGAGGTCGGCGTCTTTGTAGATCTCGAGACCACGGCGAGTGCTTGAGCTGAACAAACGCCCGAGAACGCCGCGGATGCCGAACCGCCGCAGGGCGTTGAGGACGAGCCGATTGTAGATCGGCTTGAACAGGTTCTTCAGCCCACTGCCGTATTTGTAGCGGAACAGCGATTCCGACAGCAGCTTGTGGAATTCGAGATCAGGATACTCTTTCTTCGTGTAGAGCCTCGCCGCCACCTCCGGCTGGCTGTCGAAGACGTAGAACTGGATATCGTCTAGCACGATCGTCTTGAAAACATGGCGGATCGCCAGGAGAATCGCTGCATCCCCGGTATTCAGGCAGACGGTGTTTTCAACCGCGATCTTCATGGAATGACCTCATTTCGTGAGTAGTCCCGTGCTTCCATCGACGGGTGCGAAGGGGCGGATTGCAGGCGGGTTGGCCGAAAATGCTGCACGCCAAGGATGGTTCTCGCGTCGTGATTATTGGCGCGCAGCCCGATGGCAGGCCAACGCGCGGTCCATGTGGCCCAAGCAGAGCGAGATTAACCCATCGATTTTGCAGTGCAACAAAAAACGGGGATCTTTGCTACGCTGCAACCAAAAATGTTGCGATGCAGCAAGAGCTGTACTAGCATTGTCGCGGGCGGGCCAACAGCGGTCGAGTTTTCATGCTGCATGTCTTGTACTTGGTACACGACGTCTCCGACCCGGCAGTGCGCCGGCGGATCATAATGCTCAAGGCAGGCGGCGCCCAGGTTACGCTGGCGGGCTTTCGTCGTACGGCAAGCGCAGTTGCTGATGTCGAGGGCTTGCAGCCGATCGATCTCGGCCCGACTCGTGATGGCCGATTCGCCCAACGTCTGGCCGCGATCATGAAGGCAGTCGTCTCGACCGGCTCGAAGCTGGGCTCAATGCCACGGCCCGACCTCATTATCGCGCGCAATCTGGAAATGCTGGCGCTTGCCCGCCGCGCCAGGTCGGCTTTCCAGGCAACGGTGCCGATCGTCTACGAGTGCCTGGATATCCATCGCCTGCTGCTTCGCGACGATCCGCTGGGCTGGGCGATGCGCGGCGCAGAACGCTTCCTGGCCAGGGATGTGAAGCTTCTGGTGACCAGCTCTCCGGCCTTCATCGCCAACTATTTCAAGCCGTTCGGACAGATTGCCGCCCCGGTCGAACTGCTCGAAAACAAGTATTTCGAGCCAGCCGCGGCCTCGCTGGATGACCGCGCGGCGCCGGAGAACCCCGTTGCGCCGCCTTGGCGGATCGGCTGGTTCGGGGCGCTTCGCTGCCGTCGCTCCCTGGAGCTTCTGGCCGAATTTTCGCGCCGCCTCGACGGCCGCTTTGAAATCGTCCTCAGGGGGCGCCCGGCGCTGTCCGAATTTCCCGATTTCCACGGTTTCGTCGAATCGGAACCCTGGCTCTCGTTTGGCGGGCCCTACCGCAATCCCGAGGATATGGCGGCGATCTACCGCGAGGTCCACTTTTCCTGGGCCATCGACTTTTTTGAGCAGGGCCTGAACTCCGAATGGCTGCTGCCCAACCGGCTCTATGAGGGCTGCCGCTTCGGAGCCGTGCCGATTTCGATGGGAAACACCGAAACCGGCCGGTTCCTCGACCGGCAAGGCATAGGGGTTCTTTTGCCAGAAGCCGCGCCCGAGGCGCTCGAAGCCGCCGTCGGCACGATGGAGCAGCATCGGTTCGGGACATTGAGGGAGCGTGTTCTCGCCCGAAATCCGCGCACCTGGAGCTACGACCGCGCCGATTGCCGGGCGCTCGTCGAAAAGCTCCGCGGGCTGACTGCGGCTCCCGGTCCATATGCTGCCGAAGCATTGGCATAGAAGGACTGCCGATGACGCAAACCGAAATTCCATCCTGCATGATCGTGGTTCCGTGCCTGAACGAAGCGGCCCATATCGGCGCGTTGCTTCGAGATCTCCGCCCTGCGGCCGAGAGGCTGGGCGCCGTGATCATCGTTGCCGATGGCGGCAGCACGGACGGCACCAGGACGATCGTCGCGGACATCGCCGCAAAAGATCAGCGGGTGATCCTGCTGCACAATGAAAAGCGCTTGCAGAGCGCGGCAATCAATCTCGCCGTCGCCAGGTTCGGGGAAGGCGTCGACTATCTCATTCGCATCGACGCGCATGGCGGCTATCCTGCGGATTATTGCAACCGGCTGGTCGAAGAAGCGCAGGCCACCGGTGCGGATTCGGTCGTTGTCTCGATGCTGACCAGTGGCAGCGGCATGGTTCAGAAAGCAGCGGCAGCGGCGCAGAACTCCAGGCTCGGCACCGGCGGCTCCAAGCACCGGCATCTTTCGGCGGGGGAATGGGTCGATCATGGCCACCACGCACTGATACGGATATCGGCCTTCACCGCGGTCGGCGGCTATGACGAAACCTTCAGCCACAATGAGGATGCCGAACTCGACTATCGGCTCCGCCAGGCCGGCTACCGCATCTGGATGACCGGCAAGACGCAAATGGTCTACTACCCGCGCTCCTCGCTGAAGGGCCTCTATTTTCAATATCTCGGCTATGGCCGTGGCCGGGCGAAGAACGTTCTCAAGCACCGCATGATCCCGAAGATCCGGCAGATGGTGCCGCTTCTGGTGTTCCCCGTGGTTCTTCTCGCCGCCTTTTCCTTCGTCCACTGGCTGGCGGCCGTGCCGCTTTTGCTATGGGCGTCGGTCTGCCTCGGCTACGGCTTTTGGACCGCCGTCAGCCAGCGCAAAGCCGACATTGCGCTTGCCGGGGTCTCGGCAATGGTCATGCATTTCGGCTGGTCGGTCGGTTTCTGGCTGCAACTGCTCGCACCGCGACCGCAGCGCGGGGTGGCGTGATGGACCCGCTCAGGAAAAATCGAAGCATCGATATCTGCGTCTGCACATTCCGCCGGCCGGAGCTTGCCGACACGCTTCGCTCCATAGCGGCCATGGATATGCCCGCGGGGTTCGACGTCGGTATCGTCATCGCCGACAACGACGATACGCCGACGGCCGAAACGCTGGTCGCCAAGCTGGCGGGGGAGTTGAAGCTACCGGTGACCTACCGGCACGCCCCGGCCCGCAACATCTCGATCGCGCGCAACGCTTGCCTCGATACCAGTGCGGCGGATTTCGTCGCCTTTATCGACGACGACGAGACGGCCACCGCTGGCTGGCTTGCCGAACTGGTGGCGACGGCGGAAGCAACAGGTGCTGCGACGGTGCTTGGGCCGGTGCAAGCCCGTTACCTGCCGGATGCGCCCGCCTGGATGCGCAAAGGCGATTTCCACTCGACCTTGCCGGTCTGGGTGAGCGGCGAAATCCGCACCGGCTACACCTGCAACGTCCTGCTCAGGATTGGCGCTGAGAGCCTGCGCGGCCGGCGCTTCAGCCTGGCACGTGGCCAGACCGGCGGCGAAGATACGGAATTCTTCGACCAGATGGTCAAGGCCGGCGGCCGCATCGCCTTTTCGCCGGAGGCTTGGGTCGACGAAGCGGTGCCACCTGCCAGGGCGGCATTCGACTGGCTCGGCCGCCGCCGGTTCCGCGTCGGGCAGACGCACGGTCATCTTCTGGGGCGCAACGCACACGGCCTTGCCCGGCTCAAGCAGGTCGGCATTGCCGCGGCAAAGGCCGCCTACAGTTTCCTGTCGGCAATTCCGGTCGCCATCGACCCCGTACGTCGGAACCGCAGCGTGCTTCGCGGCATTATGCATGTCGGCGTCGTCAGCGGCCTCGTCGGGGTTCGTGAAATCCGCCAATACGGCCTGTCTTCGCCGCAGCAAGGGGGCAAGCGTGCAGCCTGACGTGAGCTTCGTGATCGCCGCCTACAATGCCGAGGCGACCATCGATCGGGCGATTGCCAGCGCCGTCGCCCAGCGCAATATCAGCGTCGAGATCATCGTCGTCGACGACAAGTCGCGCGACCGGACGCTCGACCTGGCGAGATCGTACCCCGAAGACATCGTACGCGTTGTCGCGCTTGAGCAAAACCGTGGCCCCGGCGGCGCCAGGAATGCCGGCCTTGAGCTTGCACGCGGCAGGTGGGTCGCGGTCCTCGATTCCGACGACGCGGTCTATCCCGGGCGACTCTGCACCATGATCGAAGGCGCGGAGAAAGCGGGCGCCGAGATCGCGGTCGATAATCTGCAGGTCGTTCGCGAGGATGGCGTTGCCGAAGAGACGATGTTCCCGGCCGACTATCTGGAAGGCCTCCGTGAAATCTCGCTGGCGGATTTCATCGGCGGCAATGTCCTCTTCGAATCGAGGTTCAATCTCGGCTACCTCAAGCCGATCTTCCAGCGCCGGTTCCTGAACGAGAACGGGCTTCGTTACGATGAAAGCCTGATCATTGGCGAAGACTATATCCTCCTGGCCAGTGCTCTGGCTAAAGGCGGCAAATGCGTGGTCGAGCCGACGACGGGCTATATCTACCACATTCGCACCGGTTCCATCTCCCGGGTGCTCGAACTTCATCACGTCGAGGCGATGCGCAGGGCCGATGCCACCTTCGCCGCGACCCATTCCATGGATGCTGCGGCCGAGGCGGCGTTCGCCAGGCGCGCTCGCAGCCTGCGCCGGGCGGCATCATTCCTGTCGCTGGTCCAGCACATCAAGGCGCGGTCCCCGCTCAAGGCGATATGGACGGCGCTCAGCGATCCGGCGGCGGTTCGGCATATGAGCATGCCGATCGCCGTCCGGCTGCGAAGGGTAGCGGCACAGTTTGCCGTGGTGGCGGGGAGGTGAAGGGCTGCAGGTGAATGAAGACAGTTTCGCCTGCGACAGGGTTGAAATCGATCTCCTCAGAAGGAACGTGCAATGAAAAAAGTCAGGAAGGCAGTCATACCGGTGGCGGGGCTCGGAACGCGGTTCCTGCCGGCGACCAAGTCCATGCCGAAGGAAATGCTGCCGGTGGTCGACAGGCCTGTCGTGCAATATGCGGTTGACGAGGCGTTCGAGGCCGGCATCGAGCACATCGTCTTCGTCACCGGCCGCAACAAGGCGGTGATCGAGGACTATTTCGACCTGCATCCTGAACTGATCGGAACCCTGGAGCAGAGCGGCAAGAAGGCGCAACTCGAATCGCTTGAAAGCCTGCTTCCCGTCGCCGGCGCGACGAGCTTCATCCGCCAGCAGTCGCCGCAAGGCCTCGGCCATGCCGTCTGGTGCGCGCGCGAAGTCATCGGTGACGAGCCCTTCGCATTGCTGTTGCCGGACATGGTGTCCTTCGGCGGGCGCGGGTGTCTCGCCGAGGTCGCCGATCTTTATGCGCAGACTGGCGCAAACGTTATCGCCGTCGAGCGTTGCGATCCGACCGAGACCAGCAAATACGGCATTGTCGGGCGCGGCGCTGATGTCGGCACGGGCTTCGAGGTGACGGCCATGGTCGAAAAGCCGGCTCCTGCCAACGCGCCATCGAACTTCTACATCAACGGCCGCTACATCCTGCAGCCCGAGATATTCTCGTTGCTGGCCAGCCAGCAGCGCGGCGCCGGCAACGAGATACAACTGACCGACGCAATGGTGCGTCTCGCACAGACCCAGGCCTTCTTCGCCCAGCCTTTCGACGGCCGCATGTTCGACTGCGGTTCGAAGGAGGGCTTCATTCAGGCCAATGTCGCTTTCGCGCTGGCGCGGGAGGACATGAAGGGCCCGATCTTCGAGATGCTGCAGGAATTCGTCCGGTCGCATCAGCGTCGGGAAGAAGCCGCATAATGTCCATTTTTTCGAGGCATTGTGGGTGCGGCTGATGACGCAGGACAGGCCGTTGCGCCGAGCGTAACGCGCACTGTCCGGCGCAAGGTTTGCACCCTATGTCCCGACCTTCGAGGCGGTAGCGCCTGCAAACTAGAATTGGACCGAAGATGAACTATGCCAATTTTCCTGTCGACAAGAGGACGCCATTGCCGGCTTCAAATGCGGCAAACGCCGAAGACTTCATCGACATCGAGCGCCTGCTTGGCATGGCCGCGCGGCAGGCGAAAGTGGTTGCCGCCTGCGCCGTCATCGGTCTCTTTCTCGGCGTGCTCTATTTGCAGACGACGCCTCCTACCTATGTGGCGACGAGCAGCGTGCTGATCGACGAAGGATTGAACAAGGTCGTCGACGACATTTCGGCGGCGTCGGTCAGCATGCAGACCGACTCCGCCGTTCTGAGCCAGATCGAAATACTACAGTCGGCCAGGCTGGCTGGGGTGGTCGTCGACAAGCTGAAGCTCGATCAGAACGACGCTTTCATGAACCCTCCGACATCGGCCCTGTCGAAGGTTGCTGGCTTTGTGCGCGGTATCGTCCAGTCTGTCCGCCCCAAGCGCGCCGCTAGCACAACCGATGTCACTCAGCTTGATGCTGCGACGCGTGACGCGATCACCGCATCCTCATCGCCCCGTGACTACGCAATCTTCAAACTGCAGACCCAACTCGATGCCGAGCGGATCGGCCGGAGCTTTGTCATCAGCATCTCCTTTCAGGCGACCGATCCGGCGCTTGCGACCGCCATCACCAAGGCCTATGCCGATGCCTATCTAGCCGATCAACTTGATGCCAGCTTCGACGCGACCGAGCGGGCGGCGGTCTGGCTGCAAGGCCGGCTGACCGAGCTTCGTGAGAGCTCTCAGGCGGCTGCACTGGCGGTCGAAAAGTTCAGGGCCGAACACGGATTGGCCGTCAATGACGGCCAGCTGATCAGCGACAAGCAATTGTCCGATCTCAACACCCAGCTGATCGTCGCGCAGGCCGATACCGCACGTGCCGGCGCCCGCTATCAGCAGTACAAGTCGATCGTCGAAAGCGGCTCGGACAATGCGTTCAAGGACGCTGCGATATCGAACGACCAACCGAGCAGCTCGGTCATCACGACGCTGAAGAACCGCTATCTCACCGTATCCAAGCGGCAGCAGGATGTCGAAGCCAATTTCGGCCCGCAACATCCGCAGGCCGTCGCGCTCGCCAAGGAGAAGGCCGACATATCGGCGCAGATTTTCGGCGAGCTGAAGCAACTGACCGAAAGCTACCGCAACGAATACGAGGTCGCTCTGGCGCGCGAAACCGCGCTCCGCGCAAATGTCGCCTTGGCGGCTGGCAAGAGCTCCATCGACAACCAGTCGCAGGTCAAGCTGCGTGAGCTGGACCAAAAGGCGACGGCGCTGTCGACGCTCTACCAGACGTTCCTGAACCGCTATGAGGAGGCCGCCCAGCAGCAATCCTTCCCGGTCGGCAAGATCCGGGTCATCTCGGACGCGACGATGCCGCAGTCGGCCGCAACCCCGCGCACAGCCATCGTGCTGGGGCTTTCGCTGGCGCTTGGCATGATGCTGGGGGCAGGGGTTGGTGGCCTGAATGAATTCAGGGAACGCTTCTTCAGGACCGGCGAGGATGTCCGCGACCGTGTGGGCCTCAAATTCCTCGGCTACCTGCCGGTCATCGGCAAGGCTGGCAAGGATGACCAGCGCAATGGCGGTCAGCCTGACGTCAAAGTCGTTGAATCCAAGTCCGCCAAGTCCTCCAAATCCCAGCCCTCCAAAACATTGTCGGCAGCCGAAAAACGTGCGCGGATGCGGGTAACCGTCGATGCCCCGGCATCGATGTTCTCCGAGACGCTGCGCAACGCCAAGATCGCCTTCGACGTCGTGATGGAGGGCCAGGGCAGCCGGGTCATCGGCGTGGTCTCGGTGCTTCCCGGCGAGGGCAAGTCGACGGTGGCGGCCAATCTTGCCGGGCTGCTTGCCGTCAACGGATCGAAAACGCTGCTGATCGATGGCGACCTGCGCAATCCCGGCCTCAGCCGCAGCCTCGGTATGGAGGCCGAGCAGGGCCTGATGGAAGCTGTGGTGAGCGGGCAGACATGGCAGTCGGTCGGCAAGATCGACCGGCAGACCAAGCTGGCTATCATCCCGGCCGTCCTGCGTGGCCAGTTTTCGCATACCAGCGAGCTTCTGTCTTCAGCCGGCATGCGGCGTTTCATCGATAACGCCAAGGAAACCTTCGAATACATCATCGTCGATCTGCCGCCGCTCGGGCCTGTCGTCGACGCCAAGGCCTTCGCTCCGCTTGTCGACGGCTTCGTGCTGGTCACCGAGTGGGGACGCACGCCGCGTGCAATGGTGCAATCCATGCTCAGCTCGGAGCCCTACATCGCCAAGAAGATCATTGGCGCGGTGCTGAATAAGGTCGAACTGAAGAAGCTGGCCAAATATGGCGCGATCGGCGGCTCGGAAAAATTCTTCGACAAATATTCGAGCTACTATCTGGAAAAATCGGAAGCGCGCACCAAGGCAGCCGCCTGAGCGACGACATCGCGCTCAGGAAAATATCAACCTGGCGCGGTTGTCGACGATCCTGAGGGCGGTCAGCTGGCCGGTTTGGAAGGCGCCGGTGTCTATGCCAAGCCGGCGTCCCTCGAGCTTCGGAGTGTCGACCGGCGTATGTCCGTGCACGACATAGCGGTCGAGAAGATGCGCAGCGTCGAAGAAGTCCGAACGGATATTCAGCAGGTCGTCTTCGTCCTGCGCGGCGAGGTCGATGCCGGGCCTGATGCCGGCATGGACGAACACGAATTTCGCCGAACAGACCATGACCGGCAGCGCGCGCATGAAGCTAATGTGGTCGGCTGGAATGACTTCCCGAATGCGCTTGTCGACCTCCTCGCTTGACCCATAGAGATCGGCCATGCGCGACGGGTCGACGCCGTAGGAAAACAGCGTTTGCAGGCCGCCTATCGCCAGCCACGACTCTCTCGAAATGATCCCGTCGACGTAGTTCAGCATCACGACTTCGTGGTTGCCGGCAAGGCAGATGCGCTGGAAATCATGGAGCGGTGGCGCCAGCAGATGATCGAGCACACGCGCCGACTGGGGTCCACGATCGACGTAGTCGCCAAGCATGATGATGAGCTTGCGCCCTTCGAAGGGCGCCGAATCGAGCAGGATCTTCTGCTCCAGGGCGCGGAGTTCCTTGTAGCAGCCATGCACGTCGCCGATCGCATAGACGACTGCGCCCCGCATATCGATCTCCGGCCGCTGGCGTGCCGCGGCCTGGGGCTTTTTCGATCGCTGGAACAGGGTCACGTATGGCATCTCGCATGGCTGTGGGTGCGTCTCGATTCCGAAACAACATGACGACACCGCGCGTGGATACCACGTCCGGCGCCGGTCGTTCCATACCGGAGCTTCGGACGCAACTCGGCTTCGGCGCCCCTTACAGGCCGATGCCGCGCCGGTTCAGCGCGGCGGTGATCTCGTCGAGGATGGCCGGGTCGTCGATCGTTGCCGGCATGGCCCATTCCTCCTTGTCGGCGATCTTCTGCATGGTGCCGCGCAGGATCTTGCCGGAGCGCGTCTTCGGCAGGCGCTTGATCGTCACCACCGTCTTGAAGGCAGCGACCGGGCCGATCCGTTCGCGCACCAGGGTGACAACCTCATTTTCGATGATGCCGGCGTCGCGGTCGACGCCGGCATTCAGCACGACGAAGCCGAGTGGAACCTGGCCTTTCATAGCATCGGCAATACCGACGACGGCGCATTCGGCGACGTCGGGATGCGCGGCCACAACCTCCTCCATGGCGCCGGTCGATAGCCGGTGGCCGGCGACATTGATGATGTCGTCGGTGCGAGCCATGACATAGAGATAGCCATCCTCGTCCATCATGCCGGCATCCGCGGTTTTGTAGAAGCCGGGGAACTCGTCGAGATAGGCTTGGCGAAACCGCTCGTCGGCATTCCACAGCGTCGGCAGGCAGCCGGGGGGCAACGGCAATCTCACCACGACATTGCCAAGCGTACCACGCTTGACCTCATGCCCGGCATCGTCGAGCACGCGGATGTCATAACCGGGCATCGGCACGCCGGGCGAGCCGTATTTGACCGGCAGCAGGCCCAGTCCGGCGGGGTTGATGGTCATCGGCGAGCCGGTCTCGGTCTGCCACCAATGGTCGATCACCGGCACGGTCAATTTCTGCTCCGCCCATTTGATGGTTTCCGGATCGGCGCGCTCGCCGGCGAGGAACAGCGTCCGGAATTTGGACAGGTCGTATTTCGGGACGAATTCGCCCTTCGGGTCCTGTCCTTTGATGGCGCGAAAGGCGGTTGGCGCGGTGAACAGCGCGACGACGCCATGCTCGGCGATCACACGCCAATAGGTGCCGGCATCGGGCGTGCCGACCGGCTTGCCCTCGAACAGGATCGTTGTGCAGCCATGCAGCAGCGGGCCGTAGACGATATAGGAATGGCCGACCACCCAGCCGACATCGGAAGCCGCCCAGAACACTTCGCCCGGTTTGACGCCGAACTCGTTTTCCATCGACCATTTCAGCGCGACCATATGGCCGCCATTGTCACGCACGATTCCCTTCGGCTGGCCGGTCGTGCCCGACGTGTAGATGATGTAGAGCGGATCGGTGGCAAGCACCGGAACACAGTCGACATTGGCACCCGCGGCCCGCTCCCGCGCCACGGCGTCGGCATAGTCGATATCGTGGTTTTCCCTGAGTTCGCAGCGCAGTTGGTCGCGCTGCAGGATAAGGCAGCTTTCCGGCTTGTGCCGCGACATCTCGATCGCCTTGTCGAGCAGCGGCTTATAGGCAACGACGCGCCCTGGTTCCAGGCCGCAGGAAGCGGAGATGATCAGCTTCGGCTTGGCGTCGTCGATGCGGGTGGCGAGCTCATGCGAGGCAAAGCCGCCGAAGACCACCGAATGCACGGCGCCGATCCGCGCACAGGCAAGCATGGCGAAGGCTGCTTCCGGTACCATCGGCATGTAGATGATGACGCGATCGCCTTTTTGGATGCCACGATTCTTGAGCACCGAGGTCAGCGCGACCACCTCGCGCTTCAACTCGGCATACGTGAATTTCCTGATTGTGCCCGAAATCGCGCTGTCATGGATCAACGCGATCTGGTCGGCACGGCCGCCCGCCACATGACGATCGACGGCATTGAAGCAGGTGTTGCACGAGGCGCCAACGAACCACCTGCCATAGACGCCGGCATTGGCGTCGAACACCGTCTCGAAGGGCGAGAACCAGTCGATTGCGCCGGCGGCATCGGCCCAGAATTTTTCCGGGTCGCGTTTCCAGCCGTCATAGACCTCGTGGTAGCGTGACGCCATCCAGCTTCCTCCCCAGGAATGTTTGCTGTCCTTGAAATAGCGTATGCTGGTTTGTGTAACCATGTATTTGTGCGTTTCGTTTGCCGTCGTTCTAACTTGGCCGCAAGTGCGGGTCATGGTGGTCTGGGGGCCGGTATCGTTCGAATTTTCGGCATTAGGGGCAGGGCGCGATGAAATTGCGATATGAGCTTGGGTTTGCCGCGGTTGCGACGCTGGCGGTGGTGCTCGCTTCAGCTGCTCAGGCAGGCGACGCGGCGGCTCGGCGCGTCATCGGCTTTTCGCCAGACGGCAACTACTTCGCCTTCGAACAGTACGGCACGCTCGATGCCGGTGCTTCGGATTCGGGCTGGTCGGAGATCGACATAATCGACACGCGGACCGATGAGTTCGTCGGCGGCAAGCCGATCGTCATCGCCGACGAGACGGAGGATTCGACATTGACGCTTGCGCAGGCGAGGGCACAGGCCGCCGAACTGGCGGCGCCCTTGCTGGCCAAATATGCCATCGCGCCGCGCGGCGAGCGGACTGCCTTGGACAGGTTCACCTTTCCCGACGACATGGTCGCCTACAATGACATTGCGCGCCTCGAGCAGGTTTCGCAAAAATGGCTTTCGCCGGCCTATGACGAGCTTGGCACCATCCAGCTCGAGCAGATCCGTGCCGACAGCACGGCGGATTGTTCAGCGAGTTTCGACGCGACGCTGCAAGGCGAAACGACCGGCAAGGCGCTCGGCTTTCGCCTGACGCTGCAGGGTCAGGACGGCAAGCCGATCAAGCTGCTGCATGAGGACAAGGCGGTGCCCGGTTCGAGGAATTGCCCGACTTCCTACAGCCTGTCGGAATCTTACGCATTCACCCCGGATGGAAAACCGGGCGTGCTTGCGGTGCTCGTGCAGCGCTTCAGCCAGGGATTTGAAGGGCGCGACCGCCGTTTCATCGCCGTGACTGGCCAGGCGCACTGAGGCAACGCGCTGAGACGTAGTCCGCTACCCGAGTTTGTTGTCCCTAAAGCGGGAGGGCAGCGAGCATAAGTCCGACCCCGCCGACGATCAGCAAGGCGGCTGCCAGCACCTTTCCATGGCGCTCGAAACCCGTCGGCGCCCGATCCCAATTGTAACGCATTCTCGAACTCCCCAAACCCGCAGATTCTTTATCTTACGCAGGTTGAGGAGGGCAACTGTCTGGCGATGCGCGGCGTTGCCGATACCGGTCTTGTCACCGACTATTTCTGAGGCATTCTCCGCCGCTACATGCCCCAGCGCAGCGCGGCCGTATGTACCGGTGCATCCCACCAAACAGCCGCCTCGTCGTCGAGCATGCTCAGCGTGATCGAACAGCCGGCCATGTCGAGCGAGGTCACATAGGACCCGACCAGCGACCGGATCACCGTCACGCCGTGCTTCTCGAAGATTTTGCGGGCGCTGTTGTACATCAGATAAAGCTCCATCAACGGTGTGCCGCCAAAGCCGTTGACGAAGAGTAGCGCCTGGCCTCTGGCACCGTCGCCCAGGTCACCCAGGATTGCGGTACAGATCTCCTCGGCGATAGCATCGGCGCTTTTCAATGTGTCGCGCCGCCTCCCAGGCTCGCCGTGGATGCCGACCCCGAACTCCATCTCGCCGTCGCCGATATCGAAGGTCGGCTTGCCCGCCGCCGGCACGGTGCAACTGGTCAGCGCCACGCCCATCGAGCGCGTCGCGCCGTTGACGCGCTCGCCGAGCGCCTTCAACGGCTCCAGTGCCATGCCTTGTTCGGCCGCCGCGCCGACGATTTTCTCGACCACCAGCGTGCCGGCGACGCCGCGCCGGCCGGTGGTGTAGGACGAATTTTCGACCGCAACGTCGTCATTGGTCACGATTTGCATCACGCCTTCCGACATTTCAGCGGCCATGTCGAAATTCATCACGTCGCCCTCGTAGTTCTTGACGATGAACAGGCAGCCGGCGCCCGTATTGACGACTTCGGCCGCCGCCATCATCTGGTCAGGCGTTGGCGAGGTGAATACCTGGCCGGGGCAGGCCGCATCCAGCATGCCGTGCCCGACGAACCCGCCATGTAGCGGCTCGTGACCCGAGCCGCCGCCGGAGATCAGCGCCACCTTGCCCGGTGTGAGCAGCTTGCGGCGGACAAATTTGTGTTCCTCGCCAAGCGCCAGGATATCGGCATGCGCGGCAACGAAGCCGTCGAGGCTCTCGGTCAGCACCGTATCGACCGAATTCAAAAATTTCTTCATGGCCGTCCTCCCGAAATAGCCCAGCGTCAGCTGCCCTTGCCGGCGATGCTGGTGATCTTCTGGATGAAATCGTTGACCGCCCGGTCGAGCGCCGCGTTCTGCTTGTCGTCGCCGAAATCGGGGACGATCAGCGAGACATGGCGTGTCTTGCGCAAGCCTGCGGCCAGCGACATCTTTCCCGGATGCGCCCGATGGTAGGCCTCAAGGAAATGATCGCGTTCGGCCGGGCTGAAATGGCAGACGGAGAAGATAGCCGGCAAATGCTTCGACGGGATCGGCGTCGAATAGGCCGGGCTGGAAATCTGCGTGACGAAGCTGCGATGCTTGCCCAGCGCATCAGCGAGGCGCTGGCGCATGCCGGACGGGCGCTGGTCGATCACCTGCGACAGGATCGTCTTGTAGGCGCGGATTGCCTCTTCGGGGCCGGATTGCGACGCCTTGTCTGCCATACCGGGGCCTAGATCGAAACGTCCGCGATGGCCGCCTTGGCCATCGCGAGTTGGGCGGGAGCGACGGAGAGGTCACGCAGGCCGGTTTCGAGCAGCGCCGGGATCGAGGCGGGGTCGCCGCCGGCATCGCCACACAGGCTGACCGGGATATTATACTCGCGACCGAAGGCGGCAACCGAGGCGATCAGCCGGAGCACGGCCGGGTGCCTGACCGAATTCAGATGCGCGACCGACGCATTGTCGCGCGCGGCGGCCATCACGTATTGGGTCAAATCATTCGAACCGATCGAGAAGAAGGCGGCCTTGGCGAATGCCTCCGGTGCGATGGCCACCGACGGCACCTCGACCATGATGCCAAGCGGCGGCATTTTGTGCGCGATGCCGCGCGCCAAAAGGTCAGCCTGCTCCTCAGCGAACAGCGCGGTGGCGTGTTCATACTCTTCCGGAACGGCGATCATCGGGAACATCACCTTCAGATTGCCGTGCATGGCGGCACGTAGCAAGGCGCGGATCTGCACACGAAAGACCGCCGGACGCATCAGTGACAGCCTGATTCCGCGCAGGCCAAGGAATGGATTACCTTCCTCGACGGTCAGGCCCGGCACAGGTTTATCGCCGCCCGCATCGACAGTACGGATCGTCACCGGCCTGTCGCCTGCCCATTCCAGCACTCTACGGTAGGCGCGATATTGCGTCTCCTCGTCCGGCAGCGTCTTGCCGAACAGGAATTCGGTCCGCATCAGCCCGACACCGTCGCACGCCGCAGCATCGATGCGGTCGACATCGGACGGATCGGCAATATTCACCTGCACGTGGACCGCTATGCCGGTCTTCGTTGCTGCCGGCCTTGTCAAATAGGCTGCCGCTTTGTCGCGATGCGCCGCGAAAGACGATGACGATCGCCGGAATGCGTCGATCTCCGCTTTCGAAGGCGCCAACACGATGCCGCCATGTTCGGCATCGAGCAGTGCGATTCCGGCAAGCTGAGCCGGCGAAGCACAGGGCCCGGCTACCCCACGCGCTACGAGCCCCAACCCCACCACCATTGGCACGCCGCGTGAGCGTGCCAGCATTGCGACATGACTTGCGGCACTTCCGGCCGTAAGTGCTATGCCGCCGCCGGCACTCCAGTCGGTTTCGAGGAAGCGCGTCGGTGCGATATCCTCGCCGTAGAAGATCGCACCTGCCGGCGCGGCAATGTCGCCGCCCCCGGCAAGCGCGCGTAGCACCTGGTCGCGTATGTCGCGCATGTCGGCCGCGCGCGCCCGGAAATAGTCCTGCTCGGATGTTTCATAGCCGGCTATCTCGGCGTCGAGCGCTTTTCGCCAAGCCACATCAGCAGCCATGCCCTCGGCAATTCGCGCAAAGGCCGGGCCGGTCAGCGCGTCGTCCTCCAGCATGGCGAGCTGGAATTCGAGGATCCCGGCCGCCTCGCTGTCGCTGGTTTCGATCAATGTCGCGAGCCGGCCTGCGGCAATGGAGATGGCGGCCTCAAGCGCCGCCTTCTCGTCCGCGGCAGTCGCCTTGCGGACATAACGCACAGCAGCCTGGTCCAGATCGAACAGCGGCCCCTCGGCATAGCCGGCCGATGCCGAAATGCCCTGCAGCCTAAGCGGTTCGGGCATGGTCCTTGCCTTCGTCGAAATCGCGCCGCACCAGCTCGACCAGTGCGCCGACCGCCTCGCCGGCGCCGTCCCCTTTGGCTCTGATATGCAGGACAGTGCCTTTCGGCGCTTTCGCCGCCATCACCTTGACGATGCTCTTGGCGTCGAACCATGGCCCGTTGGCGGCGAGCGCAATCTCGACGTCGGCCGAAAACGTCTTGGCAAGCTTGGTGAACTTCACCGAAGGACGCGCATGCAGTCCCACCTCATGGGTGATCAGGACGCTGGCTTCGGCTGCTGCGGACATGCTTGTCAAAATTCCCGTTCGTTCACGACGGCGACAATTCGTGCGCCGTCGCCACCACTTCCCTGAGCGAGGCGCCGCCGGAAGCCTCGGTCGCCGCCATCACCGCGCCTTCGACGATCGGCGCATTGCAGACGATGATCTTCTGGGCGCGTGGTTCGCCGATCATCTCGACCGCCATCTCGCTATTGGTCTCGGCACCGCCGAGATCGACGAGGATCGCGACCCCCGCCTCCGACCAGGCCTTGTCGATGGCGCCCATGATCGCCTCGACATTGGTTCCCAGCCCGCCATGGCCGTTTCCGCCGCACCATGCAAGCGGCACTTCGTTGCCGACCATCTGCCGCACCATGTCGGCGGTGCCTTCGGCGACCAGCGGCGAATGCGATACGATGACGATGCCGACATTGCTCATGCGCGCCTCTCGATTGCCTCGGCTACGGCCCGCACCAGAAGCGCAGTCGAGCGTGCGCCGGCATCCATATGACCGATCGAACGGTCGCCAAGGAATGAGGCGCGCCCACGCAGCGCCTTCATCGGCACGGTCGCGTCGGCCGCGTTGTCGGCGATCTCGACGATGTCCGCTGCCGTCTTTCCCTGCAGCAGGGCCTCATGCACCGGCTGCAGCACGTCGAGCATGGTTTTTTGCCCGGCCTGCGACTTGCCTCTGGCGGCAACCGCTTCGATCGCCTTGCCGAAGGCCGCCGCCAGGTCGGCGCGACCCGGCGCGGCGGAAATCTCCTTGCCGAGCGCCATGAACAGCGTGCCGAACAAGGGACCGGAGGCTCCGCCGACGGTCATCACCAGTTTGGTGCCGATCGCCTTCAGCGCCTCGGGCAACGGCTTTGCCGCAAACGCGCCGGCCTCGGCCCGCACTGCCTCGAAGCCGCGTTTCATGTTGAGCCCATGGTCGCCGTCGCCGATCGCCTGGTCGAGACTGGTCAGCTCTTCGGCATGTGCGGCGATCGTGTTTGCCGCCGCCTCGATCAGCCTGAAAATATCCGCTGCCGCCATATCACCCATGCTCCTGGCCCCTGCGCTGCCGGCAGTACGAGAAAATTGCATATCCGGCAATTGAAGCATTCTTTTCCCCAGTCAAGCGGGTTCGAGCAACGCAGCGAGGGCAGTGAAGACCTCGGCGACGGCAAAGGCGCCGGGGTCGACCACGCCGTCGAGCTGGCTGCCAACATAGGCGGACCGCCCGGCCTTGGCCTTGCGCATGGAAGCGGTGGCCTCGGCTCCGCGTTGCGCCGCGACCGCCGCATCTTCCAGACTCCCCCTATCCAGCGCCCTCAAGGCGGGTTCCAGGGCATCGATCATCGTGCGATCGCCGACCCTCGCTCCACCATAGAAGGACATCCGATCGAGGCCGGCGAGAAGCGCCTTGGGAAGCGTTTCGCCAGACTCCAGCGCCTGCGCGGCGGCGGTGAAGAAGATCGACAACAGCACGCCGCTAGAGCCGCCCATGCTGGCGCTCAGGATGTCGCCCACGACGGCGAGCGTTGCGGCAGGGTCAGCGAGCGGCAGTCTCGCAATGCGGCCAAGCACGCTGCGCGCACCGGCCGCCACAGTCGATCCGGTGTCACCGTCTCCCGCCTTGGCATCCAGTCCGTTCAACGCGCCTTCAAGCGAGATCAGCCGTTCGCAGACCGCGACAACCAACCGGTCGGTGCGTGCGTCCTGGCTGGCTTTCGACGCGTTGTTCGGGCCGGCCGCTTTGGCCATCGGCACGACGCTGGCTTGGCGAACGGCTCTTGCCGGCAGCCAGGCGTGAGGGCCTACCGGCGCCCGCAACGCCGCTTCGCGCGACGCATCGAGCCGGATCAGCGACAGGGAAAAGCCGTTCATGTTGAGCGCGGTCACAAGCTGCCCGGGCCCGATTGTCAGCGTCACCTTTTGCGCCAGCGGTGAAGCCAGTACCGCATTGGCGACAAGCAACATTTCCAGCGGTGGCACCGAACCGAGATTATTGATCAGCAAGGCGTAGTCGCTGACCGGATCAAGCCGCGCGGCAAGGCGCTCCGACATGATCGCAACCAGCCTTTCGGCACTTTGCACCGCAATCCGCTCAACGCCCGGTTCGCCATGAATGCCGAGGCCGAGTTCGGCATCGTCCGCCCCGAATCTTTCTTCATGGCTCTGACCGGGGATCGAGCAGGATGACAGCGATATGCCGAGCGAAACGATATCCGCCGCCGCTGCCCGCGCCGCCGCGGCAACCGCCGCCAGGTCAATGCCGGCTTCCGACAGGTGGCCGGCGATCTTGTGCACGAACAAGGTGCCAGCAACGCCACGCGGCTGGGCAATGTCCGGCAGGGCGATATCGTCGGCGACAATCACCATCTCGACGCGAAAACCTTCGGCGCGCGCCTTCTCGGCTGCCAGGCCGAAGTTGAGGCGATCGCCGGTATAGTTCTTGACGATCAGCAGGCACCCGGCGGGACCGGTCACCGCGCGGATGGCGGCCAATACCGCTTCCACGCTCGGCGAAGCAAAGATCTCGCCCGAAACCGCCGCCGTCAGCATGCCAATGCCGACAAAGCCGGCATGGGCAGGTTCGTGCCCGGCCCCGCCGCCGGAAATGACCGCGACCTTGGTCTTATCCCAGTCCGCGCGGAGAATGACCTTGATCTCGGGATAGCCGTCGAGGCGAGCGAGATCGCCGGCGCCGGTCGTACCGAGGAAGCCGTCCAGGGCCTCAGTTACGATCGTATCCCTGCGATTGAAAAAATGCTTCATCGAATTGGTCCAGTCCGGTGCCCGAAATTGCCGGTTGAAAGGTGCCAGGAAAACACTCGCGCAGCGCTCACATCAGCCGTCGCCCATCGGCGCCGAAATACAGCGGCGAGCGATAGCGGATCATGATCCTGTCGCCCTGCGCCAGGTCGGTGTCGGGGTCGGTTAGCGTCACCAGCTTCCTGGTCCCCACCGTCACATGCAGGTGGTTCTGGTCGCCGAGATGCTCGACCCAATCGACGACGCCGTCGGCATGGCCGTTCGCCGCCTTCTCGATCGAAAGATGTTCGGTGCGAGCACCGATCGTCTTTGTTCCCGCCGGCGCGCCGCCATCCGGCAGCAGTCCGACCGGCAACAAATTGATTGCCGGTTGGCCGAGCCGTGCGGCGACGTGTAGGTTTGCCGGCTCAGAATAGATCATGCGCGGGGAACCGATCTGCACCAGCACGCCGTCGGCGAGAATGCCGATGCGGTCGGCCATGGTCATCGCTTCGATCTGGTCGTGCGTGACGTAGAGCATTGTGGCGCCGAGTTCCGCCTGGATGCGCTTCAGCTCTAGCCTGAGATCGGCGCGCAGCTTGGCGTCGAGCGACGACAGCGGCTCGTCCATCAGGTAGATCGACGGCTTGCGCACCAAAGCGCGGCCGATGGCGACGCGCTGCATCTCGCCGCCAGAGAGTTTGGTCGAGCGATTATTCAGCTTGTGGTGGATGCGCACCATCTTGGCCACGTCCTCGACGCGGCGGCGGATCTGATCCTCCGGCATTTTCCGTGCTGGCGAGCGCAGCGGAAAGGCGAGGTTGTCGTAAACCGACAGATGCGGATAGAGCGAATATTGCTGGAACACGAAAGCGGTGTCGCGCTCGGCCGGCGACAGCGTCGTCGTGTCGTGGCCGGCAATATGGATCGAGCCCGCTTCCGGACGCTCCAACCCGGCGATCAGCCTGAGCGTCGTCGTCTTGCCGGCGCCGGTCGGCCCGAGCAGCACGACGAATTCCCCGTCGGCGATATGCAGGTCGAGATTGTCGACGGCGACATGCTCGCCAAAAGCCTTGGTCACGCTTTTGATGTGAACGTCAGCCATGATGTGCTCTCCCCTGGGAGGCCGAGTCATGGATTTCGGTGCGCACCGCACGGCCGGATCCTTTTGCGAACAGCGACAGCCGCGCGCTGCTCAGTGCCAGGCCCACATGATCGCCCGGATTGAGCCGGATTTCGGCCGGCACCCTGGCCTTGATGATGCCGTCCGCTGTCTCCACCGCGACGATCTGAGTGGTGCCGAGATATTCCGTGCCGTAAATAGCACCGCGCAGCTTCGAAGCGTCGTCGAAGCGGATGTGCTCCGGTCGGATGCCAAGCGCCATCTCGGCTGGCGCGACGTCCTCGCGGATCTCCGGCACGGCCACCTTCGCGCCTTGCACAACAATTTCCCTGGCGCCCTTTGAAAGCCCGCCGCCGAAGCCGAGGAAATTCATCGGCGGCGAGCCGATGAAGTCGGCGACGAACATCGTCGCCGGCCGGTCGTAGATCTCGCGCGGCGTGCCGAACTGCTCGATGACGCCGTGGTTCATCACCGCGATCTTGTCGGCCATCGACATCGCTTCCATCTGGTCATGCGTGACATAGACGGTGGTGGCGTGAATGCGGTTGTGCAGTTCTCGCAATTCATGGACCATCAGGTCGCGGAATTCGGTGTCGAGCGTGCCGAGCGGCTCATCCATCAGGAAGCATTTTGGCCGCCGTACGATGGCGCGGCCGAGCGCCACGCGCTGGCGATCGCCGCCGGCAAGCCCGGAGACCGATTTGTTGAGCAGATGGTCGATCCGCAAAAGCTTCGCCGTCTCCTCCACTCGGCTCCGGATTTCAGCGCCTGGCATGCCTTGCGCCAGCAGTGGAAAGCCGATGTTCTTCCGTACATTCATGTGCGGATAGAGCGCGAACAGCTGGAAGACGAAGGCGATGTCGCGCTCGCGGGCACGCCGCATGGTGACGTCCTCGCCGCCAAGCAGGATCTTGCCGCCGGTCGGCAGTTCGAGCCCAGCGATCATGCGCAACGTCGTTGTCTTGCCGCAGCCGGACGGCCCCAGCATGACGAAGAATTCGCCGTCCTCGACGACGAAGTTGGAATCCTGCACGGCGACGAAATCGCCGAATGCCTTCCTCAGATGTTCGACCCTGATCTCGGCCATCGTCTACTCCGGAAATTTCGAGACGATGATGAACATCGCCGTGCCCGCAAGCATGGTGATGAAGGAATAGGTGTAGAGCACCAGTGCGAAGGGCTGGAACAGCATCAGGAAGCCGATGGCGATGATCGCGGTGGCGACGTTTTCCATCAGCCCCCGCCTGGCCCAGACGGGCCAGCGCGATTTGCGTTTTGCGGTCATGCTCATTTACGCACCGCGCCAAAGGTGATGCCGCGCAGCAATTGCTTGCGAAGCAGGATGGTGAAGACCAGGATCGGCACCAGGAAGATCGTCGTGCCGGCCGCGACCGCCGGCCAGTCCTGACCGCCTTCGCCGATGATGGTCGGAATGAAGGGCGGCGCGGTCTGCGCCGTGCCCGAGGTCAGTAGCGCAGCGAAGGCATATTCGTTCCAGGCAAAGATCAGGCAGAAGATGGCGGTTGCGGCAATACCGGTGGTCGCCTGCGGCAGTACCGTTCGCCAGAACGCCTGCAGCCTCGTGTAGCCGTCGATCATCGCCGCTTCTTCATATTCGCGCGGGATCTCGTCGATGAAGCCTTTCAGCAGCCACACCGCCAAGGACACGTTGACCGCCGTATAAAGCAGGATCATGCCGAGAGCCGTGTCCGACAGGCCAAGCTCCCGGTACATCAGGTAGATCGGGATGGCGACCGCGATCGGCGGCATCATCCGCGTCGACAGGATGAAGAACAGAAGGTCGTCGGCGAGCGGCACCTTGAAGCGCGAAAAACCATAGGCCGACAGCGTGCCGAGGAACACCGCGCAAAACGTCGAGCCGAACGCGATGATCAGCGAATTGACGAAGCGCGGCATGAAGTTGGACGGGCCGGCGATCACCATGTTGCGCTTGCGCACCGTCTCGTCGCACAGGCCCGTCGCCGGTCCCAGCGAGTTGATGTATTCCGGTGTTTGCCGAGTCCGGGTCGAGAACAGGTTGCAGTAGCCCTCGAGGCTGGGCTGGAAAAGGATCTTCGGCGGATAGGCGATCGAATCCGGCGGCGTCTTGAAGCTGGTGGCGAAGATCCACAGCAGCGGCACGATCGAGATCAGCGCGTAGGCGACGATGATCGTGCCGGCGACGCGCTTCGACGTGGCCGACGGCGCGACAACGGAATGGGCTGACGTCAGGCTCATCTCTGCTTCACCTTGTTGAGCGCCTTGACGTAGATGTTTGCGAGGCCGAACACCGCGACGAACAGGATGATGGCGAAGGCCGAGGAATAGCCCGTCCGCCAGCTTTCGAAGGCCTGCCGCTTGAGAGTGATCGAGGCCACTTCGGTGGTCGATCCCGGCCCGCCGCCGGTGAGCAGATTGACCATGTCGAACATCTTGAAGTTCTCGATGCCGCGAAACAGCACCGCCAGCATGATGAAGGGCAGCGCCATCGGCAGCGTGATCGACCAGAACTGCCGCCAGTTGGAGGCGCGGTCGACCTCGGCCGCTTCGTAGATGTATTCGGGGATCGAGCGCAGGCCGGCGAGGCAGATCAGCATCACGTAAGGCGTCCACATCCAGGTGTCGACGATGATGATCGACCATGGCGCCAGTGACACGTTGGAGAGCATGCTGATTTCGGTTGCCGGAATGCCGGTGACGAACGAAACGGCATAGGCGAACAGCCCGATCTGCGGCTCGTAGAGGAAGCGCCAGAAATTACCGACCACCGCCGGCGACAGCATCATCGGCACCAGGATGATTGTCGTCCAGAAGGCGTGGCCCCGAAACTTGCGGTCGATCAGCCAAGCCAGCGTGAAGCCGATCAGCGTCTGCAGCAGGATGGTCCAGAACACGAAATGCGCCGTCGTCTGCATGGCGATCCAGATGTCCTGGTCGGCGAGGATGCGCTTGTAGTTTGCCAGCCCAAGGTTCTTCACAACCTCGTTGGGCCGATTGGCGCGAAAATTGGTGAAGGACAGATAGATTGCCCAGAACAGCGGAAAGATGTTGATAGCTAAAAGCAACAGGATCGTCGGCGAGATGAACAGCCAGGCGAGGCCCTTGTCGCTGATGCCCCGGACCTTGCGGGCCAACGGCTCGGGCGTAGCCCGGGCAACGCTGTCCGCCGTCCGATTGAGCATGGTCAGTCCTGCTTCGGTCACTTGGCTCGTCTCGACAATGGAATTTATCTGAACTGTGTCCCGTGCCAAGTGGCACGGGACGGTTCGGTCACGGGCTCGGGAGGAGCCGGTTACATCTTGCCCCGGCTACATCTTGCCATCGTCCTGGAAGACCTCGGTCCAGTCCTTGACGAGGCCGTCGAGCGCATCCTTGGCTGAGCCTTGCCCGGCAACGACATAGTCGTGGAAGCGCTTCTGCGATGCCTGCAACAGCGGGGCATAGCTCGGCTCGGCCCAGAAGTCCTTCACGATGGCCATCGAGTCGAGGAAGGTCTGCGCGTAGGGCTGGCTGGCCGGGAAGGCCGGGTCCTTGACGACCGCGTTGAGGCAGGAATAGCCGCCGAGCGACCACCATTTGGACTGCACGTCCTTGTTGGCGAACCATTTGATGTATTTGAGCGCGGCTTCCTGCTTGTCGGAATAGGAGACCACCGAGATGCCTTGGCCGCCGAGCTGGGCGAACTGGTCCCCGTCCGGACCTTTCGGATTGACGAAATAGCCGATCTTGTCGCCGCCGACATTCTCGTCCTTCTGCAGGCCTGGCCAGGTGAAGGCGAAGTTCATGTGCATCGCCACCTGGCCGGATTTGAAGGCATCGACGCCTTCGCCCATGTAGCTGTTCGAGGCGCCGGGAGGGGTGCAGCAATCGTAGAGGGCTTTGTAGAACTCCAGGCCCTTCACCGATTTATCGGAGTTGACGAAGCCTTCCATCTCGTAGGGCTTTTTCGGGTTTTCGTACTGGAAGCCGAAGCTGTAGAGCACGTCCATGGCGCCCATGGTGATGCCTTCCGAGCCGCGCTCGGTGTAGATCGACGCGCCATAGACGGTCTTGCCGTCGATGTCGCGCTTCTGGAAGAATTCGGCGATCTGCTTCAATTGGTCGAAGGTCGTCGGCGGGCCGAGATCCCAGCCGTACTTTTCCTTGAATTCCTTCTGCAGCTCCGGCTTGGAGAACCAGTCCTTGCGGTAAGTCCAACCGACGACGTCACCCATGGCCGGCAGCGCCCAGTAATTCGGCGAGTTCTTCGGCCATTCCGAATAGCCGACGACGGTCGCCGGCACGAAATCGTCCATGCTGATCTTCTCCTTGTCGAAGAAGTCGTTCAGCTTGACGTAATGGCCGTTCTCGGCGGCACCGCCGATCCACTGGCTGTCGCCGATGATGAGGTCGCACAGCTTGCCGTGCGAATTCAGCTCGTTGAGAAAGCGATCGGCATAGTTGGTCCACGGCACGAATTCGAATTTCATGCCGATGCCGGTTTCCTTGGTGAAGTCCTTGGACAATTCCACAAGCGCGTTGGCCGGGTCCCAGGCTGCCCAGCAAAGCGTCAGATCTTCTGCCTGCGCGACATTCGAAACGGCTGTCGACGCAAAGAGTGTCGATGCCAGTCCCAACGCCAATTTCAAGGTCGATTTCATGCCTTCCTCCCATTTGCGAAACGCGTCCGGATGACGGTTTCAAGAGCCCGCTAAACCCCTCCTCCGGGGCCCAAACACAACGACGCGGCGGCGCACCGGATGTTTAGTAATTTGTTTAGTGATGCAATTTTTACTAAACAAGGCAAGCGAATTCGTTGCTGCATCGCAGCATGCTGGATAGGAAAGCAACGTGAGAAGTTGCGGCGACCTGCCTAGGTCACCGTCTTGTTGCTGACGGCCACCGGACGGATCACTGGGGCCGGCGGCAGCAGCGCGCGGATATCGGCGAAGGGGAAGACTGGCTCGAAGCGGAAGGCCTCGGCGAACGATCCGGCTGGGCCGTTGCACTGGCCGGCGCGAAAGGCGTTCTGCGTGCGCGCCGCGTCGACGAAACGCTCGGGATCCTGCGACTGGTGCGCCCGGATCGCCTCCGCCTTGAGATCGAAATGCCTGGAGGTATCGACGTAGTGCGTTGGCGAAAACCCGGTGCCGCCGAACGTGTCGGCATGTAGCACCGGCACCGAGAATGACGCTGCGATGCGCACGCCATCCGACAGCGCGCGGTGGTCGCCATGATAGTCGTTCGGCGCATGCGTTATCACCAGATCCGGCCCTATCTCGCCGATCAGTGCTTTGAGCGCCCCGATCAGCGCGGCATCCGCGACCAGCCCGCCATCGGGAAAGTCGAGGAAGCGCGGCGTCACGCCAAGCAGGCCGGCCGCCGCCATCGCCTCCTTGCGGCGCGTGCGGGCAAGTGCGGCCGGATCGCCATAGCCGCCCCTGGCGCCATCCGTGGCTATGGCAAAAAAGAGTTCTGCGCCTTGCGCGGCATAGGCGGCCATCGTACCGAACATGAAGATCTCGATGTCGTCCGGATGCGCGCCAAGCGCCAATATCTTCACTCTCATCTCTCCCGGAAATGGAAAAACGTGCCCAACGGAATTCTGCTCGCGCTCATCGCCTATGCAAGCTATTCGTGCAGCGACGCGGTTGTCAAAAGCCTGGGCGGGCAGTTCAACGTCTTCGAGATCGGCTTCTTCTCGACATTGTTTGCCGGCTGCTTTCTGTTCTTTGCCAGGCCGGCAGGCGAGCGCTGGCTCGATTTCTGGCGCACCAACCGGCCCTGGGCGGTACAGGCCCGGGCCTGGGCCGGCATCGCCTCGGGCGTGCTCAGCGTCTATGCCTTCACCACCATCCCGCTGGCGGAAGTCTATGCGCTCATCTTTCTGGCGCCGCTGTTCGTCACTATCCTGGCCACGCTGGTCCTCAAGGAAAAGGTCGGCCCATGGCGATGGCTGGCGGTCGTCGCCGGCTTTGCCGGGGTCATGCTGGTCGTCAGGCCTGGTTTTCGCGAGTTGCAGCTTGGCCATCTGGCGGCGTTCATCATCGCCTTCCTGGCCGCCACCAATGTCATCCTGATGCGTTCGCTCGCCGCGCAGGAAAAGCGCACAACGATGCTCGGCGTGCTGATCGGCTACGGCCTGCTCTTCAACGGCGTCGGTGCGGCGGCTACCTCGTTCTCGCTGCCGGATGGCAGGCAATGGGCCTGGCTGGTGCTGGCCGGCGCCTTTACCGCCGGCGGCCAGCTGCTGCATCTGCTGGCGGTCAAATACGCGCCGGCCAACCGCATCGCGCCGACGCATTACTCGCAAATCGTCTGGGCGGTGGTTCTAGGTGCGCTGTTCTTCAGGGAATATCCGGATTTTCTGTCGCTGGTCGGCTTGGCCGTGGTCGGCGGTTCCGGCCTGCTGACGATGGTGCGCGAGGAGGTGCGGCTCGGCACGGTGCGCTGGAACCCGTTTTCGCGGACCAGGCTTTGAGTCGGCGCCGAGGTTGCGTCGCGACCGCCACCGCTGATATGCGGTCGCTGCCAACTGGCTGCACAGCATAGCACATGACGACAAAACCCTTGCCGGACCTGCCGGTCTCCGTTGTCTTGCCGGCGCTCAATGAAACGCTGAGCCATGGTAACAGCGCCGTGCTGGTGGCGCCGCCCGGTGCCGGCAAGACGACGCTGGTTCCACTGGCGCTGCTCGACGCTGAATGGCTCGGCGCCGGAAAGATCATCCTGCTCGAGCCGCGCCGCCTCGCCGCCCGCGCTGCCGCCCGCCGCATGGCCGAATTGCTCGGCCAAGAGCCTGGCGAAACCGTCGGCTATGCCATGCGCATGGAAAACCGCAGTTCCGCAAAGACCAGGATTCTCGTCGTCACCGAAGGCGTGCTGTCCCGCATGATCCTCGACGACCCGGAACTGCCTGGTGTCGCGGCGGTGCTATTCGACGAGTTCCACGAACGCTCGCTCGACGGCGATTTCGGGCTGGCGCTGGCGCTCGACGTGCAGGGTGCGCTGAGGCCCGAACTCAGATTGCTGGTGATGTCGGCAACGCTCGACGGCGCGCGTGTCGCAAAATTGCTGTCCGGCGCCCCGGTGATCGAGAGCGCAGGCCGCGCCTTCCCGGTCGACATCCGCTATGACGAGCGGCCGGCCGGCGTCACCATCGAGGACGCCATGGCCAAGGCGATCCGCTCGGCGCTTGCCGGGGAGGAGGGCAGCGTGCTCGCTTTCCTGCCCGGCCAGCGCGAGATCGAGCGCACCGCCGAGCGGCTGGCGGGCAAGGTCGGCGCCGATACCGACATCGTGCCGCTCTATGGTATGCTCGACAACAAGGCGCAGGACGCGGCGATCAAGCCGGCGCCGCTCGGCCGCCGCAAGGTCGTGCTGGCGACGTCGATCGCCGAAACCTCCATCACCATCGACGGCGTGCGCGTCGTCATCGATTCCGGCCTGTCGCGGCTGCCGCGCTATGAACCGGCGAGCGGCCTGACGCGGCTGGAGACGGTACGTGCTTCCCGCGCTTCCGCCGACCAGCGCGCCGGCCGTGCCGGGCGCACGCAGCCGGGCGTCGCCATCCGGTTGTGGCGGGCCGAGCAGACGGCGGCCCTGCCGGCCTTCACGCCGCCGGAAATCCTCGAGGCCGATCTTTCCGGCCTGTTGCTCGATAGTGCGGCGTTCGGCGTCGCCGATCCGACCAGCCTGTCCTTCCTCGACCCCCCGCCGGCTCCGGCGCTCACCGAGGCGAGGGCGCTGCTACGTGCGCTCGATGCTGTCGATGCGGCAGGACGCCTGACGGATGCCGGTGCCGCGATGCGCAGGCTGGCGCTACCGGTGCGGCTCGCCCACATGGTCGCCGAGGCGGCAAGGACCGGAGAGGCGCTCGAGGCGGCGATGCTCGCCGTATTATTGACCGAGCGTGGCCTTGGCGGCGATGGTGCCGATCTCGAACGGCGGCTGCTGCGCTTTCGCGCCGAAAGATCGCCGCGCGCCACCGCCGCCCGGCAGCTGGCTGAGAGGCTGGCAAAGCAGGCTTCACCCTCCCCCTCGAGGGGAGGGTCGGCGAGCGAGCCGAGCGCAGCGAGACGAGGGAGACGGGGCGGGGTCGTCGATGGCGTGCCCGAACCGACCCCACCCCGATCCGCTACGCGGATCGACGCGCCGGGGCGAGCCACGGGTCTCGCCCGTCCTTCCGACCCGCTCAAGGGGGAGGGCAGCACAGCCGGCGCTCTCCTCATCCATGCCTGGCCGGATCGGGTCGCCAAAGCGCGCGGCGAGCGTGGCCGCTTCGTGCTTGCCAACGGCTCGGGCGCCATGCTCGACGCCTCCGATCCGCTGGCCGGCGAGACCTGGCTCGTCGTCGCCGACCTGCAGGGCAAGGCGCAGAACGCCCGCATCACCGCAGCGGCAGCCATCGATGAGGCCGACATCCGCACTGCGCTGGCGGAAAAGATCGAGACCCGCCGCGAGGTGAGCTTCGACCGCGACAGGCGCGCGGTGCGGGTGCGCGAAACGGTTCGCCTCGGCGCCATCACGCTGTCCGAACGCATGCTGCCGGCGCCGACCGGTGCCGACGCGGATCGCGCCATCCTCGACGCCTTGCGCGAACACGGCCTGCCCCTGTTGCCGTGGAACAGGGAGGCGGAGACGTTGCGGCAGCGGCTCGGCTGGCTGCATCGCGGCCTCGGCGCGCCATGGCCCGATGTATCCGATGCCGCGCTCGTCGAGCGCCTCGACGACTGGCTGCTGCCGTTCCTTTCCGGCGCGGCATCCTTTGCGGCAATCGATCCCAGCGTGCTTTCGCAAGGCCTGATGACGCTGGTGCCGCACGAATTGCAGCGCAAGATCGACACATTGGCGCCGACCCATTTCGACGCGCCGTCGGGCAGCCGGCTGCCGATCCGCTATGACGGCGAATGGCCGGTGCTGGCGATCCGCGTGCAGGAACTGTTCGGCTTCGACCGGCATCCGGCGATCGCCAACGGCACTGTGCCGCTGACGCTCGAATTGCTGTCGCCGGCTCACCGGCCGATCCAGACGACGCGCGACCTGCCCGGCTTCTGGCGCGGCTCCTGGGCCGATGTGCGGGCAGAGATGCGCGGCCGCTATCCCAGGCATGTCTGGCCGGAGAACCCGCTTCTCGCCGCCGCCACCAGCCGCGCCAAGCCGCGCGGTACCTGATGCTTCCAGACTGTCATCCCGAACCGAGGGCCGGCTTCGGCGGTTTTCGGAAAAGACCTCCGGCTGTTTCCCCTCTATAATCACTGGCCATGATAAACATCCTGCACGCACCCGACTTCCAGCAAAGCCAGCGGCTGCGCCTCAACACGCTGATCAGGTTGCGCTGGCTTGCCATCGTCGGCCAGAGCCTGACCGTGCTTGTCGTCGCTTACGGGCTGAAATTTCCGCTGCCGGTCAGCATGTGTTTTGCGCTGATCGCCTGTTCGGCCTGGATGAACCTTTTGCTGACCTTCCGCTATCCGGCGGCGCATCGGCTTACCCCGTTCTCGGCCTTCGCCATCCTGACCTTCGACAGCCTGCAGCTTGCCGGCCTGCTCTACATGACCGGCGGACTCACCAATCCGTTTTCGCTGCTGATGACCGTGCCCGTCGTCGTCTCGGCGACGTCGCTGCCGCTGCGGCTGACCGCCATGCTCGGCGCGCTGGTGATCGTGGCGGCGACGCTGCTGGTCTTTTACCACCTGCCGCTGCCATGGCATGAGGGCGCGCCATTGGCGATGCCGTTCATCTATGTCGCAGGCATTTGGATGGCGGTGTTCTGCTCCATCGCCTTTACCGCGATCTATGCCTTTCGGGTGGCCGAGGAGGCGCGGCTGCTTGCCAACGCGCTTGCCGCCACGGAATTGGTGTTGCAGCGAGAGCAGCATCTCTCTGCCCTCGACGGCCTCGCCGCGGCCGCCGCGCACGAGCTCGGCACACCGCTCGCCACCATCACACTTGTCGCCAAGGAAATGGAGAAGGCGCTTGGCGAAGATCCGAAATACGGCGAGGACGTGAAGCTGCTGCGTTCGCAGAGCGAGCGCTGCCGCGAAATCCTGAAGCGCCTGACCAGCCTGTCCTCCGAGAGCGAGGTGCACCTCTCGCGCCTGCCGCTGACCTCGCTGGTCGAGGAGGTGACGGCGCCGCACCGCGATTTCGGCATTTCGATCAAGCTTCGGCCGGGCGAGCGCGTCGGCCCGGAACCGGTGGGCCGGCGCAATCCCGGCGTCATTTACGGCCTCGGCAATCTGGTCGAGAACGCGGTCGACTTCGCCCGCAACAGCGTGACAGTGCGCTGGAACTGGAATGAGGCCGCCGTCAGCTTCTCGATCATCGACGACGGGCCGGGCTTTCCACCGGAGATCATCGACCGTATCGGCGAACCCTATATGTCGACGCGACAAGGCACCGAAGCTGGCGGCGGCCTCGGCCTCGGCCTATTCATCGCCAAAACCTTGCTCGAACGCTCCGGCGCGACGCTCGATTTCCGCAATTCAAGCGAGCCCGGCGAGGGCGCTATCGTGCAGATATCGTGGCCGCGCAGCGTCTTCCTCAATCCCGAGCAGGCTTCGGCCACCATGTTCGACACGGCCTAAATTGGACAATAGCGTTGCGAAACTATATTTGCGTAAAAATCAGGCAGCAGGATTTTCAGCACGATGAGTACTGACGAAACGATTGGCGCAATGGTCGAAGGCGAGGATACCTCGCTGCTGATCGTGGACGACGACAAGCCGTTCCTGACGCGGCTTGCCCGCGCCATGGAAACCAGGGGTTTCGTGGTCGAGACGGCGGAGAGCGTCGAGGAGGCGGTTGCCAAGGCGCGCGCCAATCCGCCGGCCTATGCGGTGGTCGACATGCGGCTGGCCGACGGCAACGGCCTCGACGTCGTCGCCGCGATTCGCGAGAAGCGCGACGACGCCCGCGCCATCATCCTCACCGGCTACGGCAACATCGCCACTGCGGTGACGGCGGTAAAGCTCGGCGCCATCGACTATCTGTCGAAGCCGGCCGATGCCGACGATATTTTTGCCGCTCTGACCCGCACCGCGGGCGAACGCGCAGCGCCGCCAGAAAATCCAATGTCGGCCGATCGCGTGCGCTGGGAACACATCCAGCGCGTCTACGAAATGTGCGACCGCAACGTCTCGGAAACTGCACGCCGCCTGAACATGCATCGCCGCACGCTGCAACGCATCCTCGCCAAGCGCGCGCCGCGCTAAAGGGCTCTCATTACAGGCTTGCCCGGCCAGCGCTGTTTGCGCATCATCGCTTGGCGGTGTCGGACCTTGCCGCTGATACGACGGAGGCGACATGCAGGACGAAAAGCGGCTGGTCTCCATGCTGCGCGAATTCCTCGACAGCGAGGCGGCCGGCGGCCTCATCCTGATGGCTGCGGCGGCCTTGGCCCTGATCGTCGCCAATTCGCCGCTGGGCGAGGCTTATTTCTCCGCCCTCCATGCCTATCTCGGACCGCTCAGCGTCTCGCACTGGATCAATGACGGCCTGATGGCGGTGTTCTTCCTGCTGGTCGGCCTCGAGATCAAGCGCGAAATGCTTGACGGCCAGCTGTCGACCTGGCCGCGCCGCGTGCTGCCCGGCATCGCCGCCGCCGGCGGCATGGCAGCGCCGGCACTGGTCTACGTCGCCATCAACCGCAACAATCCAGCCGCTCTGTCCGGCTGGGCGATCCCAACCGCCACCGATATCGCCTTTGCGCTCGGCGTGCTGTCGCTGCTCGGCAGCCGCGTCCCGGGCTCGCTGAAGATATTCCTCACCGCGCTCGCCATCATCGACGATCTCGGCGCGGTGCTCATCATCGCGGTGTTCTATACCAGCGGCCTCTCGCTCGCCTATCTCGGCGCCGCCTTCGCCGTGATCGCGCTGCTGGTGGTGCTCAACCGCATGCGGGTGCTGACGCTGCTGCCGTACATCTTGCTCGGCATCGTTCTGTGGGTTTTGGTGCTCAAATCGGGCGTCCATGCGACGCTCGCCGGCGTCGCGCTGGCCCTCACCATACCGCTGAAGATATCGCCGGGCAGCGGCCATGATCTCGACCATTCGCCGCTGCACCGGCTCGAACACGGCCTGCACAAAGTCGTCGCCTTTTTCGTCATCCCGATTTTCGGCTTTGCCAACGCCGGCGTCTCGCTCGCCGGTCTCAGCGCTGCCGCCCTGGCCGAGCCGCTGACGCTCGGCGTCGCCGCCGGCCTCGTCTTGGGCAAGCTGGTCGGCGTGTTCGGGTCTTCCGCGCTTGCCATCCGGCTTGGCTTCGCCGATCTGCCGGTCAATGCCGGCTGGCTGCACATGGTCGGCATTTCGCTGCTCTGTGGCATCGGTTTCACCATGAGCCTGTTCATCGGCCTGCTCGCCTTCGCCAGCGACGCCGCCCTGCAGGACGCGGTCAAGGTCGGCATCCTCGCCGGCTCCTTCATCGCCGCGCTCCTCGGCGCCGCTGTGCTGCTGGTGGCGCCGGCCGCAGGCGAGGCGGAGGAGGCGGAAGAATAGGCGTCTCCTCGCGGGCGCTACCCGTGAGCGACCATGACGTGGCGGACGGCGGTATAGTCCTCCAGCGCGTAGAGCGACATGTCCTTGCCGTAGCCGGATTGTTTTAACCCGCCATGCGGCATCTCGTTGGTCAGCATGAAATGGGTATTGATCCAGGTGCAGCCATATTGCAGCCGGGCCGCCGTCGCCATGGCGCGCGAAACATCCTTGGTCCACACCGACGACGCCAGGCCGTAGTCAGAGTCATTGGCCCAGTTCACCGCTTCGTCGACTTCGGAAAAGCGGGTGACCGAGACCACCGGACCGAACACTTCGCGGCGCACGATCTCGTCCTCCTGCAGCGCGCCGGCGACGACGGTCGGCTGGTAGAAGAAGCCGGAGCCCTCGCCCGGCTTGCCGCCCGTGGTGATCTCGATGTGCTTGAGCTCAGAGGCGCGCTCGACGAAGCTCGAGACGCGGTCGCGCTGGCGACGCGAGATCAGCGGGCCGATCTCGTTTTCGGTATCGTCAGGACGATCATACTTGATGGTCGAGACGGCAGCGGAGAGGTCGGCGACGAGCTTGTCGTAGATCTTCTTGCCGGCGTAGATGCGGCAGGCGGCGGTGCAGTCCTGGCCGGCATTGTAATAGCCGAAGGCGCGCAGGCCGTTGACCACCGCGCCGAGATCGGCGTCGTCGAAGACGATGACCGGCGCCTTGCCGCCGAGCTCGAGATGCGTGCGCTTGACCGATTTGGCGGCAGCCTGCAGCACCTTCTTGCCGGTGGCAACGTCGCCGGTGATCGAGATCATGTTGACCTTCGGGTGGTTGATCAGCGTGTTGCCGACGCTGTCGCCGCGACCGAGCACGACGTTGACGACGCCTTCCGGCAGGATCTCGGCAAGGATTTTCGCCAGCTTCAGCGCGGTCAGCGGCGTCTGTTCCGACGGCTTGAAGACGACGGTGTTGCCGCCGGCAATCGCCGGCGCCAGCTTCCAGGCCATCATCATCAGCGGATAGTTCCACGGCGCGATCGACGCGACAACGCCGATGGCGTCGCGGCGGACCATCGAGGTGTGGCCGGGAATGTATTCGCCGGCGACCTGGCCGGGCATCGAGCGGACCGCGCCGGCAAAGAAACGGTAGCAGTCGACGATCGCCGGGATCTCGTCATTGAGCACGGCATTGATCGGCTTGCCACAGTTCAGCGCCTCGAGCGCCGCGAAATCCTGTGCAGCAGCCTCGATGCGATCGGCGATCTTCAGGAGATAGCCGGCGCGCTGCGCCGGTGTTGTGCGGGACCAGGTGACGAAGGCTTTTTCGGCAGCAAGCACGGCCGCCTCGATCTGCGCTGGGCTGGCCTCAGGCAGATTGAGGATGGTCGCCCCGGTCTTCGGGTTGAGGATCGGCTCCTCGGTCTCGGTGCCTTTTTCGAATTTCGAGCCGATCAGCATCTGCGTGTCCATGGAAGTCTCTCCCTTATGAACGAGATCATTTGCCCGAACCGGCGATCTGGTCGCCGTCGCGGGTCAGGTAATAGGCAGCGAGGATGGGGAGCAGCGTCACCAGCACTACCACCATCGCCACGACATTGGTGACCGGACGCTGGCGCGGACGGATCAATTCTTCGAGCATCCAGATCGGCACCGTCTGCTGCTGGCCGGCGGTGAAGGTGGTGACGATGACCTCGTCGAAGGACAGCGCAAAGGCAAGCATGCCGCCGGCCAGCAGCGCGGTTGCGATGTTGGGCAGCACGACATGCCGAAAGGTCTGGAAACCATCGGCGCCGAGATCCATCGACGCCTCGATCATCGAGCCGGACGTGCGGCGGAAACGGGCGACCGCATTGTTGTAGACGACGACCACGCAGAAAGTGGCGTGGCCGAGCACGATCGTCCAGAACGAGAACGGGATTTCGGCCAGCGCGAAGGCCGAGCGCAGCGCGATGCCGGTGATGATGCCGGGCAGCGCGATCGGCAGGATGACCAGCAGCGAGATGGTTTCGCGGCCGAAGAATTTTGTGCGGGACACGGCGGCTGCGCACAGCGTGCCGAGGATCAGAGCGATGGCAGTCGAGATCGCCGCGACCCGCACAGACAATGACAGCGCCTGCCAGACGTCGGGGCGGTTCCAGGTGACGGCGAACCATTGCGTGGTCAAGTCCGGCGGCGGCCAGACGAAGCTCTTCTCCTCGGTGGTGAAGGCATAGACGAAGATCAGCAGGATCGGCAGGTGCAGAAAGAGCAGGCCGCCGGTGGCAGCGAGCTTCAGGCCGATCGGCGCGGATGGGCCACGGTCAGAGCGCATCGAAAGCCCCCATGCGCTTGGCGCCCCAGAGATAGAAGCCCATGATGACGATGGGCACCACGGTAAAGGCGGCGGCGAGCGGGATGTTGCCGGCGGTGCCTTGCTGCGAATAGACGGCCTGGCCGATGAACAGCCGCGAGGTGCCGATGATCTGAGGAATGATGTAGTCGCCGAGCGTCAGCGAGAAGGTGAAGATCGAGCCGGCAACGATGCCGGGCAGCGCCAGTGGGAACAGCACGTTGCCGAAGGTCTGGCCGGGCGAGGCGCCGAGATCGGACGAAGCCTCGACCAAATTGCCCGGCACGCGCTCGAGTGCGGCCTGCACCGGCAGGATCATGAATGGCAGCCAGACATAGACGAAGACGATGAAGGTGCCTGTTGAGGAGACCGACAATGAGTTGCCGCCGACGATCGGCAGCGATAGCCAGGCATCAAGCAGCCAGAGAAGATGCAATTTGGCCAGCAGCCATGTCAGGATGCCTTCCTTGGCCAGGATCAGCTTCCAGGCATAGATCTTGACCAGGTAGCTCGACCACAGCGGCAGCATGACGCCGAGATAAAACAGCGCCTTCCAACGGCCGCGCGCATAGCGCGCCGCGTAATAGGCGATGGGAAAGGCGATGACCGCCGCAGCCAGCGTCACCAGCGCCGCCATCGTCACCGTGCGCAGGATGATGTCGAGATTGGCGGCCTGCAGCAGGTCGCCATAAGTCTTCAGCGTGAACTCGCGGTTGATGAGGCCGGAGAACTCATCGATCGAAAAGAAGCTCTGCAAAAGCAGCGCAAACAGCGAGCCGATATAGACGATGCCGAGCCAAAGAACCGGGGGTAGCAGCATCAGGAGCAGCAAGAATTGCGGCCGGCGCCAGAAGAGATCGGAGAGCCCGCCGCGTACGCCGCCACTACCCGGCAGGATGGCGGGGGCCGTGGCCCGCGGCATGGCAGCGTCCAGGCTCATCCTAGCTCGTCCATCAGATGCAAATGCTCGCGGTTGAAGGTGAGCACCACCGCCTCGCCTTCCCGGGGCAAGACAGCACCCGCCGGCACGATGGCATGCAGCCGCAAGCCCTCTGCATCGAGCGCCAGTCTTGTCGTGGCGCCGAGATAGTTGGTCGAGACCAGGCGGGCGGCAACCCCTTCGCCGTTGGCCCGGCCAATACGGATGGATTCGGGCCGCAGGCTGCCCCAGCGATGCTGGCCGGCATAGCGCTGGACGAAATCCGGCGGCAGCACGTTGGACGAGCCGACGAAATCGGCGACGAAGCGGGTCTTGGGGCGCTGGTAGATGTCTTCCGGCGTGCCGATCTGCATGATCTTGCCGTCATTGAAGACGGCCACGCGGTCGGCCATCGACAGCGCTTCGCCCTGGTCGTGGGTGACGAACACGAAGGTGATGCCGAGCGCCTTCTGCAGCGATTTCAACTCCTCCTGCATGTTTTCGCGAAGCTTGAGGTCGAGGGCGCCGAGCGGCTCGTCGAGCAACAGCACCTTGGGCTGGTTAACCAGCGCACGGGCGAGCGCGACGCGCTGGCGCTGGCCGCCGGAAAGCTGGCCAGGGCGACGGGCGCCGTAGCCGGGAAGCCGCACCAGCGCCAGCGCTTCTTCCGCCGCCTTTTGCCGCTCCGGTCTGCCGACGCCCTTGACCATCAGCCCATAGGCGACGTTGTCGAGCACGTTGAGATGCGGGAACAGCGCATAATCCTGGAACACGGTGTTGACGTTGCGGCGATAGGGCGGCACGCCCTCGGCGCGTTCGCCGAAGATCGAGATCGAACCCGCCGTCGGCTGCTCGAAACCGGCGATGAGGCGCAGGCACGTCGTCTTGCCCGAGCCGGAAGGCCCGAGCATGGCGAAGAACTCGCCCGGCACGATGTCGAGATCGACCGCGTCGACGGCACGCACGCTGCCGAAATGGCGAGAGACGTTTTGGAAGGAAACGGCGGAGGTCATGGGGCTGTCCTGATCTGTCAGGCTCATCAAATTTCAGGCGGTAGCGCTGCCTCTTATCCGCCTGCCGGCACCTTCTCCTCGTATAGTGGACGGGGAGAAGGGAGGCGCTCCAACGCTGGCGACCCCCCGTTCTTCACCGGGAGAGGGTAAGGGTGAGGGGCAGCGCCAAGCTTCGTAGGTGAGGCGAACTCACCGCCCGCCGATGACGCCGATATAGTCCGACACCCAGCGGTAATAGGGCACGCACTGGTCGTTCTGGGTGGCGCATTTCGAGACCGGCGTCTTCCAGAACTTGATCTTGTCGAAATTGTCGTACCCGTTGGTCTTGCAGCCTTCTTCGCCGAGCAGTTCGTTGCCCTTGCAGGCGGCGGGCACCACCGGCAGCGAGCCGAACCAGGCGGAGACGTCGCCCTGCACTTTTGGCGACAGCGAATGCTCCATCCACATGTAGGCGCAGTTCGGGTGGGCAGCATCGGCCTCCATCATCGTGGTATCGGCCCAGCCGGTGACGCCCTCCTCGGGGATAGTCGAGGCGACCGGCTTCTTGGCCGCGATCAGCGTGTTGACCTGATAGGGCCAAGAACCGGAGGCGACGACGCCTTCGTTCTGGAAATCGTCGACCTGGATGGCGGCGTCGTGCCAATAGCGTCCGACCAGCGTACGCTGGACCCGCAGCAGGTCGAGCGCCGCCTTGTACTGATCCTCGGTCAGTTCGTACGGATCCTTGATGCCGAGCTCCGGCTTGTGAGCCATCAGGTAATTGGCGGCGTCGGCGATGTGGATCGGCCCGTCATAGGCCTGGACGCGGCCCTTGTTCGACTTGCCGTCGGGAAGCTTCATTTCCTCGAAGACCACGTTCCAGCTCTTCGGCGCCTCCTTGAACACTTCGGTGTTGTACATCAGCACGTTCGGCCCCCACTGATAGGGGACGCCGTAATGGACTCCGCCGACGGTGAACCAGGGCGCATCCTTCAGCCGGTCGTCGACCGTCTTCCAGCTCGGGATGAGGTCGGTGTTGATCGGCTGGACGCGCTTGCCGGCGACCAGACGCAGCGAGGCATCGCCCGAGGCGGTGACCAGGTCGAAACCGCCCTCGTTCATCAGCGAGACCATCTCGTCGGAGGTGTTAGCGGTCTTGACGTTGATCTTACAGCCGGTTTCCTTCTCGAAGGACGTGACCCAATCATAGGCCTTGTCGGTTTCGCCGCGCTCGATATAGCCCGGCCAGGCGACGATATTGACCTCGCCTTCGCCTTTGCCGAGCTCCTTGACCTGGGCGGTGGCCTGGCCGGAGAAGCTCAGCGCGACCGTCAAGGCAGTGCATGATTTCAGCAATGAATTCATCGTCGATCTCCCATTTTTGCATGACCTTGAAACCAGTTTCGGGTTTCGGAAAGAAGATCATGCGCCCGTTCAAAAACGTTGGATGCGCGGCTCTGAAGGGCCGTGCTCCTCGCATCGGCCCGAAAATCGGAATAAAGTCTTAGAGCGTACTATGTGGGTCCAATTGGACGCACGTCGCTCTAACGGCAGCTTTGTTCCCTGACCGAAAAGTGCTGCGAAATTTCCGGTTTCGCAAATTCATTTATCAGAAAGCCGATATCGGTTTTTCCGATACGTCAGCGGCCGATCTTCTCGGGCCGTTGGCGCACCATGCGCTGCGACTGGGCAAGTCCGATGAAGTCGCGAGCCGCCTGCGGCAGGCCGGAGCCGCGCCGCCAGACCATGCCGACCTGGACGACTGGTAACGACCCCGAAATATCGCGCGATTCGATGCGGTCGCCTTCCAGCGACCATGGCCGGTAGACGAGGTCGGGCAGCAGCGCCACGCCGGCGCCGGTAGCGACGAGGCTGCGCACCGCTTCGACCGAGCGGGTGCGGAAGGCGACATGCGGCTTGGCGCCGATTGCCGTCAGCAGCTTTCCGGTATTCTCCTCGATCTCGTCGACGGTCAGCATGATCAGCGGTTCCGAGGCGATGTCGCCGATGCCGATGATGTCGGCACCGGCCAAGGGATGGCCGAGCGGCAGCCACAGCCGGTAGGCCGAGACTTCGAGGATTTCGGACTGCAGTGCCGTGCGGTCGCGCAGGTTCGAGGTGACCATGACGGCAATGTCGAGCTTGCCGCCAATTAACAGGTGCTCGAGATAGTCGCCATTGTCCTCGATCGCCGAGACCTCGACACCCGGATAGGCGCGGCGGTAGCGGGCAAGAAGATCGGAAAGCACATAGCCGGCGACCAGCGAGGTGACGCCAAGTTGTAGCCGCCCGCTTGCCGCGGCCTGTTCGCCGAAGAAGGCGCGGCGCGCATCGGAAACGTCGGCCAGGATCTTTCTCGCATGGCGCAGGAACTGGTGGCCTTTGTGGGTGATGTTCAAGCCGCGCGGGTGGCGCTCGAACAGCTCGACGCCGAGATCGTGCTCCAGCTCCTTGATCGCCTCGGTGACCGAGGATTGCGAGATCGACAGGTTCTGGGCGGCGCCCGACACTGTGCCCTGCTCGGCGACGGCGATGAAGAACTGCAATTGGCGGATGGTGAAAGCCATGGCCGGACTAAACACGGCAGAGGCGGCGCTGGGAAGTGGGTGCTGGCGCAGATCTCCCGATAGAGCTCACGCTAGAGCTCAGCCCTCGCTTCCGCCATCGGCAATGCTGAGCCGTGCGCCGGCCTGGGCAAGGGCGGCGGCGATGTCGTGCGGCGGCGGACGGTCGGTCGCGAGTTCGGAAAAGCCGCCGAAGCCGCAGACCTGAACAAGGCCCTGGCGGCCGAATTTGCTATGGTCGGTGACGACAAGCGAACGCTGGCCGCGCGACAGCACCATGCGGGCGAATTCGGCCTCTTCCAGATCATAGTCCATGACGCCGGTGACGGCATCGACCGCACCGGTCGATATCACTGCATGGCTGACGGAAAAGCGGCTGACGAATTCGATGGCCGAGACGCCGAAGGCAGCACCGGAATCGCTGCGCAGCTCGCCGCCGGCCATGTAGACCTTATTGCCGTTGACGGTGGCCAATGTGCGGGCGATGTCGGAGGAGTTGGTGACGACCGTCAGCCGCCGGTGGCCGAGCAGTTCCCGGGCCAGGAAAGAGGTGGTGGTGCCGGTGTCGAGCATGATCGATTCGCCGTCGCGGATGGTGGCGGCGACCATGCGCGCTATTGCCCGCTTGGCATCGGCGTTCTCGCGCATGCGCCGCTCGAACGGCGCTTCGCCGGCAATCGACGGCAGGCCGACGGCGCCGTGCATCTTGAGGATGGAACCGTCGCTGGTCAGTGGCTTGACGTCGCGGCGTACTGTCTCCAGCGAGACGCCCAGCCGGTCGGCCAGGCTCGCAATGGTCACGGTGCCTTCCTCCTTGAGGAGGCGCAGGATTTCGCCATGCCGCTTCGAGTGGACCATCGGTTCCATCCGGTCGGATTGTTGCACCGCTGACCGTTTCTACGGCATAAATGCCACTAACTCCAAGGAATTTAGCAAAATTCGGGCAAAAAACCAGAAAATACCACAATTTCGCGTTGACAACGCCTCCAGCGTGGCGCGACATTATCGCTGTGACAGGCTCGGAACGGAGGACGGAGGCTGAGCCGCACGAAAAATCGCTTGCCCGAACGCCCGGGAGATCGTCGGGTGCAAGGGTACCGAAATTCAGGATCCGCGGGGGCGGATGCCGGTGTCGAAGAACCCGGCACAAAGGGGCTCGTCGGTGCGGTGCGGGATACCGATCCCGAGATCTGCACCGACGAGATCTTCGCGTTGCCTCCATTCCTCCGTCCGATTGTCATCGCTGGCCAGCCGTGACATGCGTGGAAAATTGACCCAATGTTGGACGAGATCGTGACTGTCGAAGACCGCATCCGTGCGCTGCCTTGCTGGACCGGCAGCATCGACATCGCGCCGCTGCCGGGCGGGCTGAGCAATGCCAATTATCTGGTCAAGGACGCGGCCGGGCGGCACGTCGTGCGGCTCGGCCAGGACTATCCGTTCCACCATGTCTTTCGCGAGCGCGAGATGATGACGGCGCGGGCAGCGCACGCGGCAGGCTTCGCTCCGGCCGTCCACTTCACTGGACCCGGCGTCATGGTGACGGAGTATCTCGGCGCCAAGGCCTATGTCGCGCAGGACGTGCGCGCCGATCTCGGCCGCGTTGCCGCGTTGCTGCGCGGTTTCCACCGGGAGATGCCCGGTCATGTCTCCGGCGCCGGCTTCATGTTCTGGGTATTCCATGTCATTCGCGACTATGCGCGCACGCTGGAGGAAGGCCGCAGCCGCAAGTTGGGCGAACTGCCGCGCCTGCTGACGCTGGCGGACGAGCTCGAGCGCGCGCAAAAGCTGCTGCCGATCGTCTTCGGCCATAATGACCTCTTGCCGGCTAACATAATCGATGACGGTCACAGGCTGTGGCTCATCGATTTCGAATATGCAGGCTTCAACACCGCGATGTTCGACCTTGCCGGCGCGGCGTCGAATGCAGGCATGAGCGACGAGGAGTCCTTCGCCTTCCTGACCGCCTATTTCATGAAGGAGCCGGACCCGGCGATACGGCGCTCGCACGCCGCCATGCAATGCGCGTCGCTGCTGCGTGAGGCGATGTGGGGCATGGTTTCCGAGCTTTACCTCGACGCGCCCGGTGTCGACTACGCCGCCTACGCTGACGAAAACCTGGCGCGGCTCGAAGCCGCCCTGGAAAACTACAAGACAAAATACGGGACGCGGACATGACCTTGCCCGCCCAGGCCGGGATCGTCGTCATCGGCGGTGGCATCATCGGCTGTTCGACGGCCTATCATCTGGCGCGCGACCACAAGGCCGAAATCGTGCTGCTCGAACAGGGCAAACTGACCTCGGGTTCGACCTGGCATGCTGCCGGGCTGGTCGGCCAGCTGCGCTCGTCGGCGTCGATCACGCGCGTGCTCAAATATTCCGTCGATCTCTACAAGGGGCTGGAAGCCGAAACCGGCCTCGCCACCGGCTGGAAGATGACTGGCTGCCTGCGCCTCGCCACCAATGCCGACCGCTGGACCGAGTATAAGCGGCTGGCAACGACGGCTAAGAGCTTCGGCATGGACATGCATCTGCTGTCGCCGGCCGAGGTCAAGGAAATGTGGCCGCTGCTGGAAACCGGCGACCTCGTCGGCGCGTCCTGGCTGCCGACCGACGGTCAGGCAAGCCCTTCCGACATCACCCAGTCGCTGGCCAAGGGTGCGCGCATGCATGGCGCAAAATTGTTCGAGGAGGTGCGGGTCACCGGCTTCGAAATGAGAGACGGCCGGATCACCGCGGTAAAGACCAGCAAGGGCGATATCGCCTGCGACAAGGTAGTGAACTGCGCCGGGCAATGGGCGCGGCAGGTGGGTGCGCTCGCCGGCATAAACGTGCCGCTGCAGCCGGTGAAGCACCAGTACATCATCACCGAAAAGATCGATGGCCTGCCGACCGACGCGCCGACAATTCGCGACCCCGATCGCCGCACTTATTTCAAGGAGGAGGTCGGCGGGTTGGTGATGGGCGGTTACGAGCCGAACCCGCAGGCGTGGACGACCGGTCTGCCGGGCGGCGATGTGCCGGACGATTGGGAGTTCCGGCTGTTCGACGATGATTACGATCATTTCGAGCAGCATATGAGCCAGGCGATCGAGCGTGTCCCGGCGCTCGCCAATGCCGGCGTCAAGCAGATGATCAACGGGCCGGAGAGCTTTACGCCGGATGGCAATTTCATCCTCGGTGTGGCGCCGGACTGTGCCAATATGTTCGTCGGCGCCGGCTTCAATGCCTTCGGCATCGCGTCCGGCGGCGGCGCCGGCTGGGTGCTGGCGCAATGGGTCGTCGACGGCGAGGCGCCGCTCGATCTGTGGGTGGTCGACATCCGCCGCTTCTCCGATCTCCACCGCGACCGGCAATGGGTCCGCGACCGCACGCTGGAAGCCTATGGCAAGCACTACACGATCGGCTTCCCGCATGAGGAATATGTCAGCGGCCGGCCGCGCATCGTCTCGCCTTTGTACGAGCGGCTGCAAAAACATCGCGCCGTGTTCGGCTCGAAACTTGGCTGGGAGCGGCCGAACTGGTTCGCGCCGGAAGGCATCGAGCCGAAGGACGTCTATTCGATGGGCCGGCAGAACTGGTTCCCGGCGGTTGGCGACGAGCACCGCCACGTGCGCGAAAAGATCGGTATTTTCGACCAGTCGTCTTTCGCCAAATACGAAATGACCGGAGCCGACGCGCTGAAGGCGCTGGACTGGATCTGCGCCAACGACGTCGCCAAGCCGGTCGGCCGGCTGACCTACACGCAGCTCCTCAATACGCGCGGCGGCATCGAGGCCGATTTGACCGTGGCGAGGCTCGGTGAGGAAAAATTCTACGTGGTCACCGGCACCGGTTTCCGCACGCATGATTTCTCCTGGATTGCCGATCATATCGGCAGGGAGTTCGACGTGACGCTGACCGACGTCACGGAGGATTTCGGCACATTGTCGCTGATGGGGCCGCGCGCCCGTGACGTGCTGTCAGCCGTGACCGATGCCGACGTCTCGAATGCCGCCTTTCCATTCGGCCATGTTCGCGAGATCGCCATTGCCGGTCACGCCGTCCGGGCACTGCGCGTCACCTATGTCGGCGAGCTCGGCTGGGAACTGCATGCGTCGATCGCGGCGACGGGCGAGGTTTTCGACGCACTGATGACGGCGGGCGCTGTCCACGACATTCGCCCGGTCGGCTATCGGGCGCTGGAATCGCTGCGGCTGGAAAAGGGCTACCGCGCCTGGGGCGCCGACATTACACCCAACGACACGCCGCAGGAGGCCGGCCTCGGCTGGGCGGTGAAGCTCAGGAAGAACACCGATTTCCTCGGCCGGCGGGCGCTTGAAAAGCTCGATGGCTCGACGCTCGGGAAACGCTTTGCCGGCTTCACTGTCGATGATCCGGACGTCGTGCTGCTCGGGCGCGAGACCATCCTGCGCAACGGCGAGGCGGTCGGTTATCTCACCAGCGGCGGCTATGGCTACACCATCGGCAAGAACATCGGCTACGGCTATGTGCGCAATGCCGATGGCGTCAACGATGATTTCCTCACTTCCGGCAACTACGAGCTGGTGGTGGCAATGGAAGGGACGCCGGCTAAGATACACCTTGAGCCGCTTTACGATCCGGCAGGAGCAAAGGTGAAGGCATAGAGCCTTCCGGATTCAGCCTCAGTTCACGATGAGCACCAGCCCCCGGCTCGGCACGGTATCGGCCTCGCCTGGCATCGAAACATAGGGCGGCGTCTCTTCGGCGCGCGTGACGGTGCCTTGCGCCTCGAGCTCGGCGATTCGCGCGGCAAACCCGGCATCCCACAGCGTGTTCTTCACTGTCAGCACGATCACCCCGCCCGGCCGGCAGATGCGGATCAGCTCGTCCAGACCCTCGGCCCCGACATGGCCGGACGTGAAGACGCCGGCTGAGATGATCCCGGCATAGGCGTCGTCCACGAAGGGCAGCGGTCCGCCAAGCGCCAGGCAGTGAAGCGCCGAATAGACGCCCTTGCGCGCGGCTTGCGCCAGCATGCCTTCCGAGATGTCGAGCGCCTCGACCTGCGGATAACCGGTAATGGCAAGCCATTCGCCGATGAGCCCGGTGCCGGCGCCGGCATCGAGCAGAGGAGCGGCGCCGCGCGCTAGATGGCGGGCCAGCAAGGCAAGGCAGATGGTGGGATGGCGATAGCCAGCCGCCGACATGTCGGCGTCATAGGTGCCTGCCCAACTGTCGTAGAGCGCCGCGACGTCTTCCGGCCGCTTCGCCGCATAGGCTGCGGCGAGTGCGCTCTGCTGATTGCTGTCCGTCATCGCTTTCCGTCGCCTGGTATCGATCCGCAACGCGATCATAGCCAAACGGCGAAAACTGTGGAACCGTCATCGTCCCAATAACACGGGGAAAGGAGCGAAATCCATGGCGGACGACCGGGCGCGCGCCGCACTTGCGGCCATTCCGATGCTGGCCGGCTATGACGGCCCTCTGGAACGGCTCGGCGGTCTCACCAACCTCGTCTTCAGGGGTAAGAATTTCTGCCTGCGTATCCCCGGCAAGGGTACCGAGGAATACATCAACCGCGCCAACGAGGCAGTGGCGGCGCGGGAAGCGGCGAAGGCCGGCGTCAGTCCCGATGTGCTGCATGTCGATGCCGAGACCGGCGTGTTGGTGACCCGCTTCGTTGCCGGTGCCGAGACGATGTCACCGGAAAAGTTCAAGACTCGGCCGGGCAGCCCGGCACGCGCCGGCAAGGCCTTTCGCAAACTGCACACATCCGGCGCGGTGTTCCCCTTCCGCTTCGAGCTGTTTGCGATGATCGACGATTATCTGAAAGTGCTGTCAACCAAGGACGTCGCCCTGCCTGCCGGCTACCACGATGTGGTCCGCGAGGCGGAGACCGCGCGCGCGGCACTTGCGGCTCATCCTCTGCCGATCGTCGCCTGCCACTGCGACCCGCTCTGCGAAAACTTTCTCGATACTGGGGACAGGATGTGGATTGTCGACTGGGAATATTCCGGCATGAACGATCCGCTCTGGGATCTCGGCGACCTCAGCGTCGAAGGGCAATTCGACGCCGCGCAGGACGAAGAAATGATGCGCGCCTATTTCGGCGGCGAGCCGAGGCCGGCGTGGCGCGCCCGCATCGTCATCTACAAGGCGATGTGCGACCTGTTGTGGACGCTCTGGGGCTTGATCCAGCTTGCCAACAAAAATCCGGCCGACGACTTTCGCGCCTATGCCGACGGCCGGTTTGCGCGCTGCAAGGCACTGATGGAGACGCCGGAATTTTCGCGGCATCTCGCAGCAGTGCGCCGGAGTTAGTTCACGCCCTTTGGCACGTTTTCGGGCGGTACCGTGTCGACCACCTTCTGGCGGTGAAAGATGAACAGGCCGGCCAGCACGACGATGGCCGAGCCGACCAGGATGCGCGGCCCAGGCACATCGCCGAAGAAGGCCAGGCCGAAGACCACTGCCCACAATAGCAGGCTGTAATGCAGCGGCGCCAAGGTCGAGGCAGGGGCAAGCTTCAACGCCCGCGTGATCATCAGGTGCGCGCCGCAGGAGACGACGCCGAGAAGCAGCATGGCGCCGAAATCGAGCGATGACGGCGTCTTCCAACTGCCGACGGTCAACACAGCGCCGACCAGCAGCGTGCCGACGGTCTGCCAGGTGACCAGCGAGGTGTCGCTGGTGCCGCGCAGCCGCCGATTGAGGATGATGGCGAAGGCAAATGAAATGCTGCCGGCGAGCGCGAACATCGACGACAGGGAGAACGCGGCCGAGGATGGCTTCAGCATGATCAGCACGCCGCAGAAACCGACCAGGATAGCCGCCCAGCGGCGCCAGCCGACCCTTTCGCCGAGCAGGAAGTGCGACAGCGCCGCGACATAGATCGGCCCGGCCATGTAAAAGCTCATCACATCGGCGAGCGGCAGATAGACGACCGCCGCGTAGAACAGCGCCGTGTCGAGCGTCGTCATCACCACGCGAAGCAGCTGCAGCTCCGGCCGCTCCATGCGAAACAGCTTGGCCGCACCCTGATGTGCAATCATCGGCCCGAGTATGAAAAACGCGCCGATCGAGCGGATCAGCACGACCTGGCCGACGGAAAAACTGGCGACCAGCCACTTGCCCATCGCGTCGTTCAGCGCAAACAGGAAATCGCCGGCGAGCATCAGCAGGATGCCGGCCAGCAGCACGTTCATGATCGTTGAGTACTGGGCTGCGGGCTGCGCCATTCCGTTACCGGTTCCTCGCCGTGGGGTACGGTGACCCGCGTCGTAGTCGCAAGCTGCGGCCATGACGAGACGAAAATCGAGAATTCGGTAAGACCAGCGCCGGAAATCGGCTGGACTAATGCATGTCGCGCAAAAGTGTGCAGCGGTTTTGCGATAACGACACGCTTAAAAACAAGACCTTAAAGCGCGTCGCGTGGGTCCGTTCAAACGCGACGCGCTTTAAGCGTGGCGCCGGTTCACCGTGCCCGGCCTTCCGGCGATCGAAAGCCGCGTGTCCTGCCGGCTCCGCTCGGCCACCACCTTGCCCCTGGCGATGACGCAGAGGCGCTCGGGGCGCAGGCGCAGCGCTTCGACCGGATTGCCGGCATCGAGAACGACCAGGCTGGCGCGCTTGCCGACCGCCAGGCCAAGGTGGTCGAGGCCCATGATGGCGGCATTGACGCTGGTGACCATGTCGAAGCAGCGCGCCATCTCGGCCGGGCTCGACATCTGCGCGACATGCAGGCCCATGAAGGCGACGTCGAGCATGTCTGCGGTGCCCAGCGAATACCAGGGGTCGAGCACGCAATCCTGGCCCCAGCCGACGCGGATGCCTTGCGCCAGCATCTCCTTGACCCGCGTCAGTCCGCGGCGCTTGGGAAAGGTGTCGTGGCGGCCCTGCAGCATGATGTTGATCAGCGGATTTGGGATCGCCGAAACGCCGGCCTCGGCAATCAGCGGCAATAGCTTCGAAACGTAGTAATTATCCATCGAATGCATCGATGTCAGGTGCGAGCCGGCCACTCTGCCCTGCAACCCGAGCCGCTGCGTCTCATAGGCAAGCTGCTCGATGTGGCGCGACAGCGGATCGTCGGTCTCGTCGCAATGCAAGTCGACCATCAGGCCGCGCCTGGCCGCCATCTCGCAGAGTTCCGTCACCGAGCGCGTGCCGTCGGCCATTGTCCGCTCGAAATGCGGAATGCCGCCGACGACATCGACGCCCATGTCGAGCGCGCGGATGGTGTTTTGGCGCGCCGTCGGCGAGCGATAGAAGCCGTCCTGCGGAAAGGCGACCAGTTGCAGGTCGATATAGGGGGCGACCGTCTTCTTCACCTCGAGCAGCGCTTCCACCGCCAGCAGGCGGTCGTCGCAAACATCGACATGGGTGCGGATGGCGAGCAGGCCCATCGACACCGCCCAGTCGCAATAGGCGAGCGCACGGTCGCGCACCGCTTCGTGGGTCAGAAGCGGCTTCAACTCGCCCCAAAGCGAGATGCCTTCGAGCAGCGTGCCCGAGACATTGATGCGCGGAATGCCGAGCGAAAGCGTGGCGTCCATATGGAAATGCGGATCGACGAAGGGCGGCGAGACCAGATTGCCATGGGCATCGATCGCCGTGCCGGCGCTGACGTTCAGCTCGGGCTCTATCGCTGCGATCGTTTCGCCGACGATGCCGATATCCGCGATCCTGCCGTCGGGCAGCGTCCCGCCGCGCACCACAAGGTCAAAATCCATCTAGCGCCACCTCGTTCAAAAAAGCCGTTTCTTTCCATGCAGCGTGCTGCCGCAAGGCGGAACCTTCAGGCGCGGCCCTTCCCTTCTCCCCTTTGTTTGGACTGGGGACATCGCGAACAGATGTGCGAGGACATCGCGAACAGTTTTGCATGCTATCGCGCCAGGACATTGAGGTCGATGGTTTCTATTTTCTGATGTCTGAACCAGGCGTCGAAGACACCGTCTGTGGCGGTGGGCCTGAAGGCGACGGATTTTCCTGTGAAGGCCCTGCACAAACGCATGGTGCGGCCAAGAATGGAGACGAAGCCATGCTGCTGTACGCGGCGGATGAGATCGCCCTTGGCGTATTCGAACGGCTCGACCGTTTCGCGATAAGGGCGCAGCGATGCCCAGTAGCGATCGAGCGGCATCGTGGGGACGCTGGGCGTTGTAGACATGGCGCCACTGGTCGAATGCGTCCTGGGCCTTGGCGAGATCGGCGAAGGGCGGTCCCTGCAGCGCCTCGGCCT